>JBGQEU010000026.1:0-9050 GCA_041496525.1 Dehalococcoidia bacterium | reverse complement strand
CAAGAAGCTGTTCATATTCCCAGCCGGTGCCGACGAATCGCTGGGATCCACCGCGTTTCGCTTGAAAACCGGCGAGGAGGTGATCGTTAAGGGTCCGCCCGGCACCTGGATGATCTTCGGCCTCTTCCTGCGCATGACGCATCAATGTTACCACAATTACTTCGCGAACTTCTTCCATGATATCTTCCACATCACTGCCGAAACACTGAAAATGCCAAACAAACTCCGCATGCTAGTGCCGGTGATTGCGGGCCTACGGCTGCTGCGCCAGCCACGCCTTCAGCTGGTCGATGACCGCCGTCGGCGTCGGGTCGACCCCGTACAGGAACGCCAGGTAAGTGCTGGCGTAATCGCCGAAGAGCACGAGCGACAGCATCTGAGCCAGGGCGCTGTGGCCTCTGGCTTCGACGGTCAGCACATCGACGCCGGCTTCTTTGAGCAGCCGCTGCGTGAAGTCGTAGCGCAGTTGCACCCGCCGGTGGACAAGGTCCGGCGACTGGAGAAAGACCACCGCCGTATCCCTGGCGATGGCCACCGGCAGCGCATAGCTGATGATGGCGTTGTGATGGGCCTCCGGCAGCTCCTCGCAGAAGCTCCAGACCTTCGCTGACTCGTTGAGTTGTGTCTTCCAGCGGTGCGCCACCTCGGCCAGCGGGCCCGACCCGTAAATCACGGGCATCCTGTCATGCAGCCGCCGAGCCATGCCCTTGGCCGCGTTGCCGGCCGCCGGGACGCCATCCCCGATCTCTTCTCGCAGCTCCTCCAACACGCCGACCGCCTCCGCAACGTCTTGCTCCACCCCCTGCATGAGCCGGAGCCTGTCCGCGACCCGCAGCAGCGGCATCAAACTCCAGCCGAGGGCCGCCCGCGGCTCGCCCTGGAACCGGAATGTGAAGGCCGGGACGCCGTTGGCGCGGGCGGTAGTAAGGAGCCGGCCGCCGGTGGTGATCACGAGCTTCCTGGCAGGAGTCGCCAGCGCCTGGTCGAACGCCGAGATGACCTCCTCCGTCTCGCCGCTGAAGCTGGATGCGATGACCAGCGTGCGCCCGTCCACAAACGGTGGCAGGTCGTACTGGCGGACGTTGAAGACGGGCACGGCGCTCTCTCGCTGGAGCAGCGCCCGGAACATATCTCCCGCGATCGCCGATCCGCCCATTCCCAGGATGATGATCTTCGTGATGTCAGAGTAGTCAGCGGGGAGAGCCAGGCTCGATGTGGCCTGCCAGGCCTCTCGGCACTGCTCCGGCAGGGCATGCACCGCCGCCAGCATGCCGCCGGGATCGAGCCGCTTCCGGCTCTCTGGATCGTCGAGCAAGTCGCCGGTCATGCGCCGGTCAGGGCGCGCACGGCCTGGAGCACCGGTTGCACCTGCGCCTCCTGCCGCACCTCGGTGTAGATGCGCATCAGGGGCTCCGTGCCGGAGAGGCGGATCAGCGCCCAGGCGCCGTCCTCCAGCAGAAAACGGAGGCCGTCTGTGCGGTCGTACCCGGTCACGCGCAGGCCGGCGATGCTCTCCGGGCGCATCTCCGGCAGCTTCCGCTCCACCTTCGTGCGCTCGTCTTCCGGCATCGTCACGTCGATGCGGTCATAGAAGTGCGGCCCGACCTTGGCGAAGAGCTCTGCGACGAGCTCCGGCAGCTCCTTGCCTCGCCGGGCCATCAGGTCCAGGATGAAGAGCCCGGAGAGGATGCCGTCGCGTTCCGGGAGGTGGCCGCGAAAGGCGAAGCCCCCGGACTCCTCGCCGGCGATGAGGGCGTCTGTCTCCCGCATCTTCGGACCCAGGAACTTGAAGCCCACCCCGGTTTCGTAGACGGGGACGTCGTAGATCTCGCCCAGGCGCAGGATCATGCTGGTGGTGGTGACCGATTTCACCATGGGGCCGCGCAACCCCCGTACCTCGAGCAGGTAGTAGGCCAGCAGGGCGAACGTCTGCAACTGGTTCACGAAACGGCCCTGGCCGTCCAGGACGCCGATGCGGTCGGCGTCACCGTCGGTGGCGAGGGCGACCTGCGCCACGTGTTCCTGTACGGCCGCCTGGCTCGCCTGCAGGTTGCGGGGGATGGGCTCCGGGTTGTGCATCCCGGGAAAGGCCGGATTGCGCTCGCCGCGGATCTCCCATATCTGCGTCGCGCCACCGGTGAGGAGCTGCCTCAGGTAGCCGCTGCCCGCGCCGTACATAGGATCGACGACGATGCGAAGGCCGGCGCCCCGGAGGCGCTCGATGTCCAGCAGTTCGCCCAGGTGCTTCAGGTAGTCCGGCTTCGGGTCAAACGGCCGCACAATCCCGCGCGACTTCGCCTCGTCCAGCGGCAGGCGGGGCGCCGGACGCGACAGCGCTTCTGGGATCAGCGCCTCGATCTGGGTCAGGATCTCCGGCGGAGCCGACCCGGCATACTCCGTGCGTACCTTGAACCCGGAGTAGAGGGCCGGGTTATGGCTGGAGGTGATGACGACAGAGCCGGCCGCCTTGTGCGTCAGGATGGCGTAACCGATGACCGGCGTGGGCGCCGGGCTGTCGCACAGGTAGACCGGGATGCCGTTGGCGGCCATCACCTCTGCCACGGCCGCGGCGAACTGCTCCGAGGCGAAACGGGTGTCGTAGCCGACGACTATCCCCCGGTCTGCCATCCCGGTGCCCCGCACATACTGCGCCGTGGCCTGGGCGCAGGCGCGCACGTTATCGAACGTGAAGTCCTCGGCGATGATCGCCCGCCAGCCGTCCGTGCCGAAGCGGATGGGGTTGTTCGCCGCGCTTCCCACCATGCTAGACCGCGACGACCGCTGCTATTTCCCGTTCCGCTTCGTGCAGGTCCTTGATGCTGTCCACCGGGCGCCAGTACGCCTTGCTCTTGAACCCGAACAGCTTTCCCTCGGCGGCTAGCTCGGGGAAAGTCGTCGTCTCGTGGTCGCCCTTCTCCGGCAGCCGGGCGAAGAACTCGCGGGAGAGGGCGTAGATGCCGGCGTTGATCCAGTGGGGCAGGAGGGGCTTCTCCAGGAAAGAGGCGATGCGGCCATCGCGGCGGATGCTGGCGATGCCGTAGGGGCTGCGCAGCGGCACCAGCATGACGGTGGCCGACGCCCCCTTGCGGCGGTGGAACCGCAACAGCTCGTCCAGCGGCTGGTTGGTCAGGATGTCGCCGTTGAGGGCGACGACGATGTCCTCGTCCCCGGGCACCAGGGAGGAGCCTCGGCGGAGGGCGCCGCCGCGTCCCAGCGGCTCCTCCTCGAGCGAGTACTGGACGCTGACGCCGAAGGCGGCGCCGTCGCCGAAGTGGTCCTGGACGGCACCCGGCTTGTACCCTAGGAGCAGCACAACATCACGGACGCCGTAGCGCCTCAGCCAGTCGAGCTGGTATTCCAGCAGCGGCCGCCCGGCCACGGGCACCATGGCCTTGGGCCGGTCGCTGGTCAGCGGGCGCAGCCGTTCGCCTTCACCGCCGGCGATGATCAGGGCGTACATCCGTTAGTACTATGCCCGCTGTGCCTGCGCGTGCAGCTCGGCCGCCTTGCGCAGCTCCTCCGCCTTGTCCGTCGCCTCCCACGGCGCGTCGATGTCGTGGCGGCCGAAGTGGCCGTAGGCGGCCGTCGGCCGGTAGATGGGCCGCCGCAGCCGCAGGTCGCGAATGATCCCCTTGGGGCTGAGGTCGAAGTGGTCCTTCACGAGTTGCAGCAACGCCCCGTGGTCGAACTTGTGTGTGCCGAACGTCTCCACGGAGACGCCGATAGGCTGCGGATGGCCGATGGCGTAGGAGAGCTCGACCTCGACCCGATCGGCGAGGCCGGCGGCGACCAGGTTCTTGGCCACCAAGCGGGCGGCATAAGACGCGGAGCGGTCCACCTTTGACGGGTCCTTGCCGGAGTACGAGCCGCCGCCGTGGCGGCCGATGCTGCCGTAGGTGTCTACGATGTTCTTGCGGCCGGAGAGTCCGGTGTCGGCCGCGGGCCCGCCCAGGATGAAGGAGCCGCTGCGGTTGACGTGGATCTCGGTGCGCTCGTCCATCCACTTGCCCACGACCGGCTTGATCACCAGTTCGTTGACATCGTCCCAGAGACGCTTGGACTCGATGCCCGGATCGTGCTGGGCGGCGATCACGATGGCCTGGGCGCGCTTCGGCTTGCCGAACTCGTACTCGATAGTCACCTGAGACTTGCCATCCGGTCTCAGGTAAGGCAGCGTGCCGTCCTTGCGCACCTGGGTCAATCGCAGGCAAAGGTGGTGCGCCAGGTTGATCGGCAGCGGCATCAGCTCTGTCGTCTCGTTGCAGGCGAACCCCAGCATGATGCCCTGGTCGCCGGCGCCCTCGTCCGAGCCGACGGCCGCGGCGATCTCGCGCGACTGCTCCTTGATCGACACCAGCACGCCGCAGCTGTCGGCGCTGAAGCCGTACTCGGGCTTCGTGTATCCGACGTCGGCGATCACCTGGCGGGCGATGCCCGTGCAGTCCACGTAGTGATCGGTCGAGATCTCGCCCAGGACGATTACCAGCCCGGTCGTCGCCGTCACCTCGCAGGCCACGTGCGCCTCCGGGTCGTGGGCGATGATGTCGTCCAGGATAGCGTCCGCGATCTGGTCACAGAGCTTGTCGGGATGCCCCTCGGTGACGGACTCCGACGTCATCAGGAGCGACGGGCTGGACATGAATGTCATGGTCATGGGTTACCTCCTAGAAAGAAGTTGGAGACTGGATCATCTCCAATTCTGAATCAGCTTGATCATCTGGCGAGCGATCTGATACTCCTGAACCGATCCACGTCGAGGTTCGCGCCGGTTTCAATCTGTAACCTCTAACTTCCAACCTCCAATCTCACGTTCCTTCTTCCCACGATGCCAGGTACTTGCGCTGTTCTTCCGTCAGTTCGTCTATCTTGATGCCCATCGACTCCAGCTTCAGGCGCGCCACCTCCTGGTCGATGTCCGGCGGCACGACGTGGACATCGACCGGCAATCGCTGCTCCCGCCTGGCGATGTACTCCACGGCCAGCGCCTGGTTGGCGAAGCTCATGTCCATGACGGCGGCCGGGTGCCCTTCCGCCGCCGCCAGGTTGATCAGCCGGCCCTCGCCCAGGAGGAACAGCCGGCGCCCGTCCATCAACCGGTACTCCTCGACGTGCTCGCGCGGCTTGCGCCTGGACTCGCTCATATCCTCGAGGGCTTTGATGTTGATCTCCACATTGAAGTGGCCGCTGTTGGCCAGGATGGCGCCGTCCTTCATCGCCTGGAAGTGGTGGCGGTCCAGGGCGTTGATGTCGCCGGTGAGCGTGATGAAGATATCGCCGATGGCGGCGGCCTCATCCATGCCCATCACCCGGTTCCCGTCCATGGTCGCCTCCAGGGCCCGCACCGGGTTCACTTCGGTGACGATAACGTGCGCTCCCATGCCGCGCGCCCTCATGGCCACGCCGCGGCCGCACCAGCCGTAGCCGATGACGACGACATTCTTGCCCGCCCAGAGGACGTTCGTGGCGCGTGTGATGCCATCTAGTGTGCTCTGCCCCGTGCCGTAGCGGTTATCGAACAGGTGCTTCGTCAGCGCCTCGTTGACCGCGATGATTGGGTAGCCCAGGGCGCCTGCCTTGGCCATGGAGCGGAGGCGGATGACGCCCGTCGTCGTCTCCTCGGTGCCGGCAATGACCGATGGCAGGAGGTCGCGCTTCTCCTTGTGCAGCGTCGCCACCAGGTCGGCGCCGTCATCCATCGTCACCTGCGGGCGGGTCTCGAGGACGGCGTGGATGTGCCGGTAGTAGCTGGCGTCGTCTTCGCCGCGCACCGCGTACACCGGGATGCCGTAGACGGCCACCAGCGCGGCTGCCACGTCGTCCTGGGTAGACAGCGGGTTGCTGGCGCAGAGGTGGACGTCCGCGCCACCGTCCTTCAAGGCGAGCATCAGGTTCGCAGTCTCCGTGGTGACGTGCAGGCAGGCGGCGACGCGCAACCCCTGCAGCGGCTTCTCCCGCGAGAAATGCTCGCGGATCATCCGGACCACCGGCATCTCCCGCGCCGCCCACTCGATGCGGTTGACGCCCTGTTCCGCCAGTGCCAGGTCCTTCACGTCGTACTCAATGGTTGGATTGACCATCAACGCTCCTTTGCTACTGCTCGTTCCTCGTCCAGGGGCTGTTCGTTCAGTGACGCTTCCATTTGGTCACGCACGCGCATCACGGCGTCCCATTGAGGGATGTAATCGTCCCGGCGCGGCAGCATCATCTGCCAGAAGGGCTGTTCCCGCTTGTAGAGTTCCAGGACGCGGCGCAGCTCCGAAACCGGGTCAGCGTGGTCGTCGACACGCAGATTGCACCAGGGATATTCCTCCTCAGCCACGACCATGATGCCGGCCGACTGCCGGCCGCGCCGGTCGCCACCGGCGGCCTGGCCGGCCTCCAGCGCCTGCATCAACCGCTCCGGCAGCTCCTCCATGAGCGTCGACTCGAAGGCGCGGGCCATCGCCTGCGCCACCTCCTCGCCGGTCAGGATATTGCCAAGGGCGACGTAGCCGGCGCCCAGGACATGGCCTGCCCACGGTATGCAGCGGGCGCCGGTGTGCGTGGCGACGCGGCCGTCCCGGTCGACGATTGCGATCTGGCGAAGGTCGCGGCCCGGGTCGCCCTCCAGGAGGTGTTCCAGCGCCCGCTCGGCCGTCAGCCCCTGCTCCAGGAGGACCAGCCCGTCGATCCCAAGGTAGGGGTTGACGAACGACTGGCTGGCGATGGCCCCGACGTGCGCCCGGCAGTATGGCACGCCCCCTCCCGCGGACAGCGCCTTGCTTGATGTGGCTACGCCCAACATCCCCGTGCGCGGGCAGCGGGCGGCGATGGAGAAGGTCATGCGTTCACCTCGGCAAACTCGGGTGGTTTCGGGTAGTACTCCATGAACTTCTGGACGTTCAGCGCCGTCGCCGCGTCCTTCAAGAGGCTGACGAGGTAGAGCGCCATGTCGATGCCGGCGGAGACGCCGGCGGACGTAATGACGTTGCCGTCGTGCACGTAGCGATCACCGTCCTCGACCTGCACGTCGCCGAGACCGCGTAGCGCTTGGATGGCGGACCAGTGGGTGGTGGCGCGCTTCCCTGAGAGGAGACCCGCGCGGTGCAGGATCAGGGCGCCCGTGCAGACGGACGTCACCCAGCTTGCGCTGCCGCTCTTCTCACGGACGAACTCTATCATCCGCGGGTTGTCCATTTCCTTCCGCGTGCCAAGACCCCCCGGGATGAGAATCACGTCCAGAGCAGGGGCGTCGTTGAAGCTGTAGTCAGTCGTGACTCTGAGGCCGTGAGCGCAGCGGACAACGCCGCCGGTCTCGGAGATCAGCACGGGCTGCCATTCCGGGTCCTGCATCGACATCATGCCGAACGCCTCGTATGGCCCCACGAAATCGAGCTCCTCCGCGACCGGGAAGACGACGATCCCTATGTACTTCGTCATCGCACCACTATCTCCCTGCCTTCCGCACGCCCGCGCCAGCCAGCGGCCAGACGGCGGGCCGCGCTGAGCACGCCCAGCGGCTCCTTCCGGATCAGCGGCGTCTCGTGAAGCGTGCACTGTTCCTCGTAGCCCAGGCGCGTGTAGATGGCGATTGCCGGGTCGTTGGCCGCCTCGACCGTGAGCACCGTCAGGGTACAGGTTTGCAGAAGATGGGCGGTCACGGCGCTCGTGGCGATGGTGGCCAGGCCGCGGCCCCGGCAGCGGGGGTGGGTGAAGACGTTCCCGACGACGGCTATGCCCTCTGAGGCCGAAACGACGTGGGTGCCCGCGATGGAGACCAGCACGCCCTCCTCAAAGACGCCGTAGTAGACGCCTTCCTCCAGATGGCCTGGCCGGTAGGCCGTCGCCCCGCCTTCGCTGGAGTAGAGCCGGTTGATGGCTGTCACGTGGCCCCTGTCCAGGCGCTCCGCGGGCCCGCTCACCGGCGAGAACGTGCGGTCCGTCACCGACATGCGCAACATTATCTGGGGCCGGGTCATCAAGAAGTACCTCTCGATGACGGCGCGGTGCTCCAGGCGCAGGCTGGCGAAGGTGAAGCGCGGGCCCGGGTGCAGGCTGAGAACGGCATCCAGCGCATCCTTGTCGCCGATGGCGAAGAGGGCGTGGCCCAGGCCGCTGCGGGACTGGATTACCAGGGCCCGGCTTCCCGCGCTTGTCCCCAGGTACCAGTCGCTCAGCCCGAAGAGCCGCGGCTCTAGCTGCGCCAGCGCGTAGGCGGCGTAGGCCTTCTCCGGCTCCAGCAGGGAGCGGATCTCGTCCGGGTCTGTCAGGCGGGTGACGGTATACTGAACGCGGGTTGTCGGCCGGTCTCGAGAGACAGCGGTCATGACGCTCCGCTGACCTTCTCGCTGGCGTATCTGTCGATGAGGGGCCAGAGGCGCTTCCGTGTCTCCTCCGGCACGAGATCGAGCGGCGTCACAAGGGCATCCTTGAGGGCCGTCGCGCAGACGCAGCGGCGGGTGTCCGGAAGGCGGCTGAGGGCGCGACGCACGGCCTGCCGGGAGGCCTCGACGTTCTTCGCCAAATTGGAGACGATCATCTCCGCGGTCACGTCCTCGTGCGTGTCGTGCCAGCAGTCGTAGTCGGTGGCGGAGGCCAGGATGGCGTAGCAGATCTCCGCCTCGCGCGCCAGCTTCGCTTCCGGCAGTGCCGTCATGCCGATGACGTCGGCGCCCCAGCTGCGGTAGAGATTGGACTCGGCGCGGGTGGAGAAGGCGGGCCCTTCCATCACAACATACGTGCCGCCGCTGTGCACCGTCGCCTCCGTCTCCCGGGCGGCATCCCGAAGGACTCCGCGCAGAGCCGGGCAGAAGGGGTCGGCAAAGGCGACGTGCGCCACGAGCCCGTCGCCGAAGAAGGTGGACGGCCGGCCGCGTGTGCGATCGATAATCTGGTCCGGCACCACCATGTGCAGCGGCTCGATGTCCTCGCGCAGGCTGCCGACGGCGCTGACGCCGATGATGTACTCGGCGCCCAGCCGTTTCAGCGCGTAGACGTTGGCTCGCGCGGGGATTTCGGAGGGCAGGATGCGGTGGCCGGCGCCGTGCCGTGGCAGGAAGGCCACCCGCTCT
>JBGQEU010000025.1:0-9107 GCA_041496525.1 Dehalococcoidia bacterium | reverse complement strand
CGCCTGTTCGTCGGGCGACGACACCCAGACGGGTCCGACGGCAAGTCCGGACGTTTCCGCTGAGCTCACGCAATCGGCGGAGGCCGGAGGCGTCACCGTCGAGGCGACATGGCTGACCGGGGATAACGTGGCTGGTGTGAACGCGGACTTGGCCAAGTACCCCCTGGCGCAATTCGTCGCGCTGGACATCAAGCTCGATACGCACTCCGGGGACCTGAAATCCATCGACATGGAGCAGGCGGCGGGCCTGGAGCAGGCCGGCGCGGCCTCGCTGCCGCAGGCGTGGGTGAGTGTGAACGATGACTCGCACCACCGCGAGGGCGTCCTCGTGTTCGGGCGCGAGCTGAGGGACGGCCCGGTGACGCTGGCGATCGATCTCGGCGGCAAGCGGGTTCAGTTGCTCTGGAGCACGCAACCTTAGGGCACCCTCAGGGCACCTCTTGGGCACATTGAAGGGGGACCGCATGCTGACACTGACCGATAAGGCAAGGAACCAGTTGCAGGTAGCCATAGACGGAGGCGAGATCGGGCCGTCGAGGCTGCGGGTGTTCATCGACCACCGATGCCACTGCGGGAAGGCGCACTTCAGCCTGGCCCTGGCGGACGGCCCGGCCGGCGGCGACACCGCCTTTGACGTCGGCGGCATCCCCTTCGTCGCGGATGCAGATACGGCTCCGGAGCTGTCGTCCGTGGAGGTCGACTTTGTGGAGACGGTGTGGACCAAGGGTTTCACGATCCGCAACACGGGCCATCAGTGCGGATCGCACATGATGGCGTGATGCCGGGCGACATGAGCGGCAGACCCGCAGGTCTCAATCGCCGTGCCCGAGCCCCAGCGTCTGTCGGACGGCGACGGCCAGGTGGAACTGGCGGCTAGAATGGACGAACTGCGAGAACAGCTCGCCCAGCTGTTGTACGGGACGGATCTCCCTCTCCTGAGCGCCCTGCTGTTGGGCATGCTTGGGGCCCTCAGCCCCTGTCAGCTCACGACCAACGCCGCCGCCATCGCCTTCGTCTCGCGGCACGTCGCTCAGGGCCGGGTCTTGGCGGCCGCCACGGCCTACCTGGCGGGCAAGGCCATGGTCTACACGATCCTGGGTGCGATCCTGATCGCCATAGGCTGGCGAGTCGCCCTGGAGTCCGTGCCGCTGGTGATCGTGATGCGGAAACTGCTGGGGCCATCCCTCATCGTGGCGGGCATCGTCCTCGTGGGACTGATCCGTTTTCGCTTCTCCGTGGGACAGGGCCTCAGCGACTGGCTGCAACGGCGGGCGCCCGGCGAGGGCGTGCGCGGGTCGTTCTTCCTGGGGTCTGCCTTCGCGCTCGTCTTCTGCCCCACGCTTTTCGTGCTGTTCTTCACACTGCTGGTGCCGCTGGCCATCGTATCCCGCGGAGGGATCCTTTTCCCGGCTGTGTTCGCCCTCGGGACCACCCTCCCTGTCATCGTCTTCTCCCTGGTCGCCGGCCTGGCGGCGACGCGTCTTCCCGACTCCCTGCGGGGAGCCCGCCCCTGGGGGGCGCTGCTCCAGAAAGGGGCAGGCCTGGTGTTCGTCGGCGTCGGTATCCGAGAGGTCATGCTCTATGGGCTGGCTTGAGCAGCGGAGTAGCGAGGAGGAGAGCGATGGCTAAGGACCCTGTCTGTGGCATGGAAGTGGACGAGGCGAAAGCGGCCGGTTCATCGGCCTACAAGGGGCAGACGTACTACTTCTGCGCCCCTGTCTGCAAGAAGGAGTTTGACGCTGACCCCGGGAAGTACGCCGGAAAGGGATAGCCGTTCTTGAGTGCTCTTCGCCGATACGGCCTGCGCTCCTTTGCGGCCATCGCCTTCGTCGCCGCCGCGGGCCTGTTCGCCGCCTGTAGCGGTGGCGGACCCTCGACTGCGCCCGGGCTCGCCCTCGACGCCGCCGCCTTCGACCTGGGTGAGGTGCCGGTGGACCAGACAGTGGAGCGCACTGTCGCCTTCGCGAACGACGGCCAGGAGCCGCTCAAGGTATCGATCGTGAAGGTGCGGCCGGCGCCCAACGCCGCTTGCGGCTGCGGAGTGGAGGGCTCAGAGGTGAGGCCGGAGGTTGTGGACCCGGGCCAGCGCGGGGAGCTCGTCTTCAAGCTGCGCGCCCCTGAGGGCATGCCCAACATGCAGGACATCATGCTCGCGGAGCTGGCGAGCAACGACCCGGATCAGCCCAGCCTGACGATTTCGCTGGTCTTCCAGATGGCCCCGTGACTTCACCGGAGGTGTGACGATGAGCAGCAAGAAGCGCAAGCCCCAACCCTGGTGGCGGAAGCCCAGGACGCTGCGACGGCTGGCGACCGTTGTCCTCTCGCTCTTCCTCCTCGGCGGCGGCGCCTGGTATGTGCTGGCGAACGGAAGCGACGGCGCGCCGAAGCAGTTCCTCCAGGAGCCGGCGCCGGCCTTCTCCCTGCCCACTACGGACAACGGCAGCGTCGTGTTTTCCGATCACCGGGGCAAACACAACGTGCTGCTCTACTTCAACGAAGGGATGGGGTGAGGGGCCTGCTGGGACCAGATCGTCGATCTGGAAGCAGACTGGGGCCGGTTTAGCGCGCTGGACGTGGAGCTCGTGAGCGTCATGGTAGACCCCATCTCACAGCTCGCCCGGGAGGCGAAGGACAGGAGCATCACCGGCATCGTCGCCTCCGATTCGGACAAGAAGGTCTCCGAGTCATACGACGCGATGCAGGCCAGCATGCACCCCGGCGCGAAGCCGGGCCATACCTTCGTCCTGGTCAACAAGCGCGGGAAGATCATCTGGCGCTGGGACTGGATCGGCCACGGCAAGCCGATGTACATGGACGTGCAAGAACTGTACGATTCTGTCTCCGAATGGCTCCAGAAGGCGGGCTGACAGGGGCTATGCGGCTCGCGCACTTCGGCTGGCGGCTGTGTAAAATGGGCCCCGGTGGGTATCGTACGCAGACGCGCAAGTTCTGATGGCGCGGGCCGCGGCGCCCGGCTGTCCGCCGCGGACCGGGGGAACGGCGCCTAACGGCGAGTTATGTGTGGCATAGCCGGGTTTGCGGGACCGCCGGACCCCGATCTGTTGAAAGCGATGATTTCCTGTTTGGCCCACAGAGGGCCGGATGACGAGGATTTCTTCGTTAGCGACCATGTCTCCCTGGCGTATCGCCGGCTCGCCATTATCGATCGGGAGAAGGGCGACCAACCCATATATAACGAAGACAGGACCAAGGTCATCGTCTATAACGGGGAGATCTACAACTTCCGTGAGCTGCGCCGGCCGCTCGAGGAGCGGCACCGGTTCTGCACTAATTCCGACACGGAGGTCATCGTTCACCTCTACGAAGAGCACGGTGTGGATGCTATCCCGCTGCTGAACGGCATGTTCGCCTTCGCCTTATTTGACAGCGCCGCCAACAGGCTGGTCCTGGCCAGAGACCGCTTCGGCATCAAGCCCCTGTACTATTTCGTGGACCAGAAGCGGCTGTACTTCGCCTCCGAGGCCAAAGCGCTGCTCAAATGCCGGCCCGCCAAACCTAATGACCGCCAGATATACCAGTATCTCGTGCACCGTCTCCACGATCACAGCGAGGAGACCTTCTTTGAAGGCATTCAGCGGCTGATGCCCGGGACCTACCTTATCTTCGAAGACGGCAAGGCAACCGTCCAAAGGTATTGGCCTACCGGCGGTAAGCGCCATACATCCATCAGCCGGCGCGATGCGCAGAATAGATTCCGCGAGCTGTTTACGGACTCCGTACGGCGTCAGCTCGTCGGAGAGGTGCCGGTCGGGACCTGCCTGAGCGGTGGACTCGATTCGTCTGCCATCACCGCCACCCTCAACCTGTTGATGCAGCAGGGCCTCGCGGATACAGATGTCCTCGGCGATCGGCAGAAGACCTTTTCCGCGGTCTTCCCCGGCGAAGTGAATGACGAAAGCGACTACATTCGCCGGCTGACCGCCACCATGGACGTTGATGAGAGCCTCATATCCCCCAGCAGAGCGGACCTGTGGCCCCAACTGGAGCGCATCGTCTACTACCAGGACGAACCCTTCGTCAGCACCGGTCTCTTTGCGCAGTGGGAGGTGATGAAGGTGGCATCGGCCAAAGTCAAAGTCCTCCTGGATGGCCAGGGAGGCGACGAACTGCTGGCCGGATATGTCCCCTATCACTTCGTGTACCTGCGCCAGCTCCTCAAAGAGCGGGCCTTCTTCACCCTCCTGAAAGAGCTTGTCCTCTCGCTGGATGTTATTTTCCGCACTGTGGTGGAGCAGCTAAGACTGCGGCTGGGGCTCACCAAAGCCATCGACCCCGAGACGCTCCTGGACCGGGGTTTTGCACAGCAGAACCGGACTCCGCCCCCCCGCCTGATTCGCGACGATTTGAATCAACGGCTGCTCCAGGATTTGACGGTGTATTGCCTGCCAGCCCTCCTTCGCTACGAAGACAGGAACTCTATGGCCTTCAGTATCGAATCCAGGGTGCCCTTCCTGGACAATGATCTGGTAGACTTCATCCTCTCCCTGCCGCCCTCCTACAAGATCAGGAATGGCTGGAACAAGTTCGTCATGAGGGCGTCAATGGAGAACGTCCTGCCCAGGAAGATACGCCTTCGCCGCTGGAAGGTAGGCTTTACCACGCCGGAGGTTTCCTGGTTGCGACGGGAGAAAGACAAAGTCATCGAGATCTTCCAGAGCGGCCAGTTCCGCTCCCGGAAGTACTTCAACGCCGAAGCGGTGCTGGCGGCCTTCCAGGAGTTCGTCAGGGGCAAGACCGACGACAGCCTGCTCTTCTGGAGGATCCTCAATCTGGAGCTTTGGTTGAGGGTATTCTTTAGCGAAGACTCGCCATGAGCGGTTTAGCCACCATGCCATCGCCCAACGACGGCAAGAAGTTGATCATCGAGGCCAATGGGCAGAAGTACGCCCGTTACCCCTTCAAGACTCCTCTTGTCACGGACAGGCATGACATAGTCACGGTCGTCAGGGACGCGGTGGCGCCCCTTTTGCAGGAGGATGATGTCGTCGTAGTCAGCGAGAAGATCGTCGCCATCAGCCAGGGAAGGGCGTTTCCCGTGGACCAGATCAGCCCTTCCTCCTGGGCCAGGCTGCTGTCCAGATTCGTGTCGAAGCCGCCCTGGGGCATCGGCATCGGCGCCCCGGAGACCATGGAGCTGGCCATTCGGGAGGCGGGCCTGTGGCGCATACTCTGCGCCGGCGCCCTGGCCTTCGTGCCCCGTCTGTTCGGGATCAAGGGCCTCTTCTACATCATCGCCGGGAAGAACATCGGCGCTATCGATGGCCCGACGCCGTACACTATTCCCCCCTACAACAAGTACGCTAAGCTCCCGCCCAGGGAGCCCGAAAAGGTGGCCCGGCAGCTCGCCCGCGCTCTTTCCGGGGCCAGAGTTGTGATTATCGATGCCAATGACCTCGGCCAAAGAATCCTCGGCGCGTCCGATTCCGTAGACAGAAAACTGATCCGGAAGGTGTTCACCGACAACCCCCTGGGTCAAGCCAGCGAGCAGACCCCCGTGGCCATCGTGCGGAAGGTGGTATAGCAGGGTGCTGGAAAACAGGGAGTGTAGAGGGGCGAAGCCCCTTTACCGGTCCTTCCGGGGAAGGATGGGGGTGTCCCCCAGATTCAATTTCCAACCTTTGGTTGGGGGGGGCGGGTAACCACAGGCTAGTTTCCCATCAACCCTGCTAGCGCGTCCCCGTAAGCGCCTGCGGCCATGCGCGCGCCCGGCGGGCGCAGTATCATCAGGATAGGAGGTGGACTGCCATGGAGAAGGCGACGCTGGAAGCCCCAGACATCTCGTGCGGACACTGCATCATGAGCATCGAGAAGGCGGTGACGAAGCTGCCCGGCGTGAGGTTCGTCTCCGGTGACCCGGACACCAAGCAGGTGACGGTCGAGTACGACCCAGCGGCCACGCAGCTCGCGCAGATCGAGGTGGCGATGGAGGAGGAAGGGTATCCAGTTAAGAGGTAGCCGGCGCGCCAAGGCAGCGGCGGGGGCGGTCATGCTGGCCGCCCTTTTTCTCCTCGCGGGCTGTGGCGGCTCCGGCGCCCAGGAGGTGGTGACAGCGCGCGTCACAGCCTCGCCGTCGCCAGCCGTGCAGACGCCGACGCTGTCCGCATCTCCGACGCCGCCGGCCGGGGGCTTCGACTACACGGTCCTTGAAGGCGATACGGTGTCGGCCCTGGCTGAGCGCTTCCACGTCAGCATCGACCAGATCGTCGCTGACAACGCCCTCAAAGACGCTGCGTCCATCGCCGTCGGACAGGTGCTGCACATCGCGGCATCGGACTTTGTGCCGACGCCCTCTCCGACGCCGGCGCCGTCCCCGCAGAACCTGGCGGGCACCGGCTTCATCTACCCCATCGCCGGCGCCTGCCTGCCCAGCACCGACTACCAGATGCCGAACTCGCCCCGGGAGTATCGCGCCGGTGTCCATGAGGGAGTCGATTTCTACACTGAGTACGCCTGTACCCAGGTGCCCGCGGGAACGCCGGCGCTGGCGGCCAAGGCTGGCAAGGTCATCCGGGCGGACCATGACTACGTGGGCCTGACAGCGGCGGAGCTGAACGATCTGTTGACCCGTTCGCAAAGCCAGGGCTACACTGACACTGAGGCGCTGAACCGCTTCCGCGGGCGGCAGGTGTGGATTGACCACGGCGGCGGAGTGGTGACGCGCTACTGTCATCTGAGCGACATCCCCGATGACATCCAGGTGGGACAGGCCGTTGAGCAGGGACATGTGGTGGGGTACGTGGGAGACTCGGGTACGCCGGAATCGGTAACGGCGCCCGGCGTAGAGGTACACCTCCACTTCGAGGTTCGCATCGGCAACTCCTATCTCGGGGCAGGCCTTCCCCCGGACCAGGTCCGCGCCCTCTATGAGCAGGTCTTCTCCAGCCCCTGACGCGCGCGGCACAGCCCGCTGCAGGCGCTAGGGGCCCTTAGACGATGACTGACAACCTGGAAGCCGGTGAACCCCCGGTCGCGGGCCGGACCGCCGCCGCCCGCACCCGCCGCGGGCTGTTGCGGCGAGTTCTGTACCCGTTTCTGGTCATAGCCGCCATCGCCGGGGTCATCTGGTGGATAGGGTATCGCGATGGCGGCGGCGGCGTCAGTTCCAGCGGCGAACGCTACGGCGCGTCCGCCCTGCCCGCCGAGCTGGTGCCCCCGGGCGCCAGCGTGGACCCGGAGGTCGGCGCACTGGCGCCCGACTTCCTCCTGGAGAGGCTCGACTCCGGGGAGATCCGCCTCAGCCAGTTCCGCGGCCGCCCCGTGGTGCTCAACTTCTGGGCCACCTGGTGCTCCCCTTGCCGCAAGGAGATGCCGCAGCTGATCAACGCCTATGACTCGCTCCAGGCAGAGGGGCTCGTGGTCATCGGGTTGAACCTGCAGGAGGGGAAGTCCATAGTGAAACCATTCGCGGACGATTTTGGCATCAAGTTCCCCGTCGCCATTGACCGCGACGGCGAGGTGGGGGACCGCTACCGCCTGCTGGGCCTGCCGACCACCTTCTTCATCGACAGGAACGGCGTCGTCCGCAGCGTCTTCACGGGCCCCTTCCTGGGCGAGAGTGAAGGCACCAGGATCCAAGGGGCGATTGAGGAGAGCGAGCTGCAGAAGCGCATCAACGAGATCATGGCCATACCGGTCGCCAGCCCCTCCGCGGCCAGCCCGGCCACGGGACAATAGGCGGCCGATGTCGGTGGACACCGGTAAGACGCTGGCCGAAGAACCGCGACGGCCTGCCGCGGCCGGCTGGTCGCGCACGTTCGGGCTGCTCAACCCGCTGCGCGCCGTCTGGTGGCTGTTCACCAACGTCCGCTTCGCCATCCTGCTCCTGGCGGTCCTGTCGCTGGTCAGTCTGCTGGGTGTCGTGCTACCGCAGGTGCCGCTCAACGTCCGCGGCGACGCCGTGGCGGAGGCGGACTGGCTGCGTGTACAGGCGGGCCGGTTCGGGTTCCTGACTGATCCCATCCATCGCGTGGGGCTATTTGATGTCTTCCACACCAACTGGTTCGCCGTCCTCATGGCGTTCACAGTCGTCGCCACCGGAGCCTACATCGTCAGCCGCTTCCCCGGGATCTGGCACGCCATCACGAAGCCCCGCAAGCGGGTCCCGGAGCGCTACTTTGAGATGGCGCCCAACCGCGTGGACGTGCCGTCTTCAGTGGACGTATCGCGACTGGAGGAGCTGCTGCGCCGCCGCCGCTATCGGGTCGAGCGGTCCAGCGAAGCGGGCGTCACCTACCTCTTCGCCGACCGCTTCCAGTGGGCGGCGCTGGGCACGCTGCTCACCCATGCCGCCGTCATCGTCTTCATCCTCTCTGCCGTCGTCAGCCGCGTCGACGCCTTCTCGTCGCCCCTCTTCCTGTCCGAGGGAGCAACGCTGCCGGTGTTCCCAGTCAGGGACCCGAATCAGATGCAGGTCCAACTGACCGACGCCCGCGCGACCTTCGCCAGCGACGGACAGCCCCTGGACTACCGGTCTGAGCTGGTAATCTACCAGCGGGGCGAAGAGGTGCTCGCCTGCGAATCCACCGTCAACAGCCCCTGCAGCTACAACGGCTTTCGCTTCTACCAGGCGGCCTACTTTGGCTATGGCGCTGCCCTGCAGGTGCGCGACCTCGATACGGGCAACGTGATCTACCAGGAGACGCTGGCGCTATCCGGCAAGGCGCCGGCACCGAGGGTGACCGTGCGCGACACTCAGGGGCAGGTGTTGCTGGATGATGCCCTGGTGCTGGCGGAAACGGTGAAGGCGGGGGACACGACCTACTCCGCCGCGCTGACTCGTCTGCCGGATGGCAGGCCGCTGACCTTCTGGCTTCCCCAGGCCCCGGACCAGGGCGGCGACCAACTGATCATCTTCGAGCCGGGCAGCGGGGAGAACTCAGTGCGTCTGTCTCTGGGGCAGGGAGAGACGGGAAAGTCCGGCGGCCTCGAAGTGTCGTACGTCAGAGAAGAGACGGCGCCGTCGCTGCTCGTACCGGACCTCCCTCTGCCCCGGAGCCTTGGGGAAGGCGCCACCGGCGCCGCTTTGCTGCAGCTCGGCAACGTCGTGTACGGCACCGGTACGACTTCTGTAGGCACGAAGGCGCAGG
>JBGQEU010000024.1:0-9602 GCA_041496525.1 Dehalococcoidia bacterium | reverse complement strand
CGGAAGTAATCGCCGCCGCTTTCCGGGAGCGTGGTGTGCAGGCAAATGTGTCTGGCAGCGTCCCCGCCGCAATCGATGCGGCGATGGCGATTGCGGACTCTCAGGGGGTAATATGTCTCGTAGGTTCGCTCTTTGTTGCGGCCGAAGGGCGGGAGTATGTGCTGCGCTTGATGGGCAGCGACGGCCACTGAGCCTGGAGGTTGCGTATGGCTGGCAGGAACGGGACGCGAGTCGTCGTCACGGGGATGGGAGCGATCACGCCCATCGGGAACTCCGTTTCGCAGTTCTGGGCTAACGCCGTGGAGGGCCAGTCCGGCATCGGCCTTCTGACCCAATTCGACCACTCCGCTTACCCCGTACACATCGCCGGAGAAGTGAAGGGGTTTGACCCCGAGGACCACATGGACCGCCGGGATGCCAGGCGGATGGCCCGCTTCAGCCAGTTCGCCATCGCGGCCACTCGCGAGGCGCTGGGGCACGCGGAACTGGACCTCGATAAGGTCGACAGGACGCGCGTCGGTGTGCTGATGGGCAACGGTATCGGCGGCATCAGCGATTCCCAGGAGGCTGTGCGCGTCATCGACAGCAAAGGCGGCATGCGTATCGACCCCTTCTTCTTCCCGAAGATGCTCCCGAACATGGCGGCGGCGCACGTCAGCCTGGCGTTCGGCGCCAAGGGCTACTGCAACACGGTAATCACGGCCTGCGCCGCCGGCACACAGGCCATTGGCGACTCCCTGGACCTGGTCCGAGCCGGCCGCGCGGACGTCGTCATAACGGGCGGCACCGAGGCGGCGCTCTGTGAGCTGGGGCTCTGCGGCTTCGCCGTGATCCGCGCCCTTTCTCTGCACAACGAGGAGCCGGAGAAGGCCAGCCGCCCCTTCGATGCCCTGCGCGACGGCTTTGTGGCAGCGGAGGGCGCCGGCATCTTCATTATCGAGAGCCTGGAGCACGCCCGCCGCCGCGACGCGCCGATCCTGGCGGAGTTGGCGGGCTACGGCGCCGGCAACGACTCTTACCACATCGTGGCGCCGTGCGCGGACGGTGAGGGCGCGATGCGGGCCATGCGCTTGGCCCTGGAGGACGCCGGCGTCACTCCGGCGGAAGTGGACTACATCAACGCTCATGGCACGTCCACGAAGCTGAACGACGCGTCGGAGACAATCGCCATTAAGAAGGTCTTCGGCGAAGACGCCTACCGCGTGCCCATAAGCGCCACCAAGTCCATGGTGGGACACTCTTTCGGCGCCGCCGGCGCCATCGAGTGTCTGGCCTGCATCCAGTCGATCGGCACCGGAATCATCCACCCCACGATCAACCGCGAGCATCCCGATCCGGAGTGCGACCTGGACTATGTGCCGGAAGGCGTCCGGAAGACGGATGTTAACGTGGTGCTGAAGAACAGTTTCGGGTTCGGTGGCCAGAACGCCTGCCTGGTTTTCAAGCGCTTCGAGGATTGACGCTCCCCCCTTCGCCTGCACCGGGATGACCGAAGCGAAGGGCTCGGGGTGACACGCGACCATGCGCATACTAGTCGTCGGCGGCGCCGGATACATCGGCAGCGTCACCGTCGATCAGCTGGTCGCGGCTGATCACAGCGTCACCGTTCTGGACAGCCTGGTGGCCGGGCACCTGGGGGCAGTCAACCCGGAGGCGGAGTTCGCGCAGCTTGACGTGCGCGATGAGGAAACGCTGAACCGCCTGTTCGCCGGCCACAACTTCGACGCCGTGATCAACTATGGCGGCTATATCCAGGCCGGTGAGTCCGTCCGGCAGCCGGGGCGCTATTTCGCCAACAACGTGACCGGGACGATCACCCTGCTGAACGCCATGACCATGTACGGGGTGCTCCGGTTCGTCTTCAGCTCCAGCGCCGCCGTGTACGGAGAACCGGATTCCGTCCCCATACCAGAGGATGCGCCGGTGCGGCCCGTGAACCCGTACGGTGAGACGAAGGCTATCGTCGAGCGCATGCTGCCGTGGTACGAGCGGGAGTTCGGGCTGCGGTGGGTCTCGCTGCGCTACTTCAACGCCGCCGGCGCGACCGAGGCCCGGGGCGAAGACCACCGGCCGGAGACGCACCTGACCCCGATCGTTCTCCAGACCGCCCTGGGGCAGCGCGACGCGATTCCGCTGTTCGGCGCCGATTACCCCACGCGGGATGGCACCTGCGTCCGGGATTACGTCCACGTGTCCGACCTGGCCTCTGCGCATCTGCTGGCGCTAGGAAAGACCGAAACGGGTAGTGGGACATACAACCTGGGGAACGGCCGCGGGTTCTCCAATCGAGAGGTGATCGAAGCGGCCCGGCGGGTTACGGGCCAGCCGATTCCGGTTCGGGATGAGCCGCGCCGGCCGGGCGACCCCGCCGCGCTGGTGGCGTCTCCGGAGCGGGCCGTGGCGGAGCTGGGCTGGCGTCCGCAGTACTCCGACCTGGAGCAGATCATCGAATCGGCGTGGCGCTGGCACCGGGCGCACCCGCAGGGCTACAAGGAGTAGCCGGTGGTACTCGCAACGCGGTCTGCCGGCGACGGCGCTTAGAACAGGCGTGCCAGGCCGGGCTGGATAGCGGCTTCCCACAGGCCGCCGAGCACCAGGCCGGTCCAGAAGAGCGAATGCGGTATGCTGCCGCCCATCGACAAGGCGTACGCGGGCAGGCGCGGCATGCGGAAGAGATGGTAGGTCAGGGCGCGCCAGAAGGGGCCCAGGAGAAGTATTGTGGCGGGCACTACCACAAGCTTTTGCACGGCGCCCACGCGGTCGCGGCGCTCGGCGATGGGCAGCGCGTAGCGTGTGGCCCAGCGGCGCCCGCGCATCCAGCCGCGCATCTCGTCCATCACCCTCTCGCCGTCCAGGAGGAAGAGGAACAGCGCGGAGTAGCAGGCCATGACGGCGCCCATGACCAGGGCGCCGTTCCAGCGCCCCAGGGTGGCCACCAGGACCAGCGCCACCGGCGTGGCCAGGCGAGCCTCCACCCTCCACACGGCAATGGTGGCGGCCATCTTGGGGCTGGCGTTCCGGCGGAGGAAGGCGATGGAACGCCAAAGCCGGCTGGCCCTGCCGGTTGCGGTTGCTGAGTCTGGGCTGACGTCTGCGGCCATGGTCAAGGCCTATTCTACCGCAGGGCAGACAAGATACGAGGGCGAACGGGCATGTTCCGTTCTCGCCGTACACTCGAGGCAATGACAGACGTCTACGTCAGCGGCACGGAATGGAGGCACGTGTACACGGCGCCGGCCGGTCCTAACTGGCTGCGCATCAGCGACACCTCGTTCACGGGTATGCGGCCGGGCGGCGTCGTCAGGCTCTGCACGGCCTGCGCCAGGCGGGCGGCCAGACCCCGGGCCGTCTCCGGCCGCACGCGGGCGAGGGTGAGGTGGGCCGAGAAGGCCCGCGCCTCTTTCGGGAAGCCGGCATCGGCCAGGGACTTTTCGATCCGCGCCTGGAGGCGCCGCAATGGCTCTAGCCCACCCGCCAGGTCCACCCACAGCACGCGGGGGCTGTTGCGGCTGCCGAACGTGCCGAGGGCGCCGAGCGAGAGCTCGTGCGGCGGGATGCCCTCCGCCGCCCGTTCCAGCGCCTGCGCGATCTCCGGCACCCGTTCGGCGGGCGTCTCGCCCAGGAACTTGAGGGTGAGGTGGATGCCCTCCGGGCGCACCCACCGCAACGGTTCCAGCCCCTGCCGGCGCAACTCCAATTGCAGCCGGTGCAGCGTATCGAGCACGTCCTGCGGCAGTTCGATGGCGACGAACAGCCGCAGCTCTGGCGGCTCCGAGGTCACGGCCGTGCCCGGACGGGCCCCAGGAGGCGCTCGGCGTTGGCGCCGAGCATCAACTGCACATCATCGGCGCTGAAGGTTCCAGATCGCAGCTCCTGGATCTGCCGCTTCTGGGAGATCAGCGGGTAATCGCTGCCCAGCAGGACGTGCTCGGGGCCTGTCAGCAGGACGATCTTGTCCAGTGCGGCGCGGTCATACAGCAGCGGCTGGGCGGCCGTGTCCACGTACACGCGCGAGAACACGTCGCGCACGTGTGGCGCGGGGACGTAGAGGGGCAGGCCGCCGGCCAGGTGGGCGCCGATCACGGTCAGCCCGGTGTGCCGCCGGACGAACCGGAAGAAGTCGCCCAGCTTGCCGCCTTCCTTGCCCGGATAGCTCCGCCCGACGGGCTCGGACACATGGAAAAGCAGCATGAGATTGTGCTCCACCGCGGCCGCCGCCAGCTCCTCCCCGGCGCCGTGATTCGGGTTCCAGCCCTGGCTATCCGGCCGCAGCTCGCCTAGGCCGCGGGCACCGGCAGCGCCGCAGCGCTCCACCTCTTTCGCCGCGTTCGGGGCCGCCGGATTGACGGTGCAGAACGGGACGATGCGCCCCCCGCTGCGGGCCGCGGCCTCCAGCAGGTAGTCGTTGTGGCGAACGCACAGATCGTGGTCGCGCCAGGCGAACCCCAGGGCCACGCTGACGTCGACGCCGGCCGCGTCCATGCTGGCCAGCAGGTCCTCCGCCGTGGCGATCTTGGCTCTGGGGCTGGCATACATCTCGGCGAACGTGGGGTCGCGCCGCAGGTACTCCTCCCGGCCTGCGCGGACCTCCGGCGGGAAGATATGGGTGTGAAAATCGATGATCAATCGTCGCCTCGACAGCATGATAGCACCGCCATTCGGCCTGCTCTCCTTCGCGTTGATGCAGGCGAAGCGCGTTCCTATAATGGCCTTAGGCCCCAACGCTAGCCTGGAAAGGACAGAGCTTGGCGGGAACGCAAACTGTTTCCACGGAAGAGGTCCAGGCCATCGCCCGCCGCGTCCGGCGGCACATCATCGCCATGACGCTGGCGGCCAACTCCGGCCACCCGGGAGGCTCGCTGTCTGCGGCGGACATCGTCACCACGCTGTACTTCCGCGTCCTCCGGCACGATCCGCGCAACCCGCTCTGGCCGGACCGCGACCGCTTCATCATGAGCAAGGGCCACGCCACCCCCGTCCTCTACGGGGTGCTGGCGGAGGCCGGCTACATCCCCGTCGAAGAGCTGGACACGTTCCGCCAGCTCGGCAGCCGCCTGCAGGGTCACACCATCATGCAGAAGCCCCCGGGCGTCGAGATGTCCGCCGGCGCGCTGGGCATGGGGCTCTCCTTCTCGCTCGGCCAGGCCCTGGCCGGCAAGCTGGACGGCCGCGACTATCACGTCTTCTGTCTCTGCAGCGACGGCGACAGCGAAGAGGGGCAGACCTGGGAGGCGGCGATGGCCGCCGCTCACCACAAGGCCGACAACCTGACGGTCATCATCGACCGCAACCACATCCAGAACGACGGCTTTTCGGACTATCAGCGTTTCACCGGGGATGAGGGCGAGAAGCCGGATCCTTCCGGGGAAGGACGATGGGAGCCTGCCGGCTGGGTGATGAAGGACGGGCACACGGCGAACATCATGAACCTGGAGCCGCTGGAGGAGAAGTGGAAGGCGTTTGGGTGGCGGACGTGGCGCATCGACGGTCATGACATCGACGCCATCACCCGTACGCTCGAGGCCGCGAAGGCGCACGGCGGCCAGCCGACAGCCGTGATCTGCGAGACGATCAAGGGCAAGGGCGTGAGCTACATGGAGAACAATCCGGACTTCCACGGCAAGGCGCCAACGCCGGAGCAGGCGGAGCAGGCCTACCGCGAGCTGGCGGACTAGGGCATGGTCCAGACAGCGAAGACCGAAGCGACCCGCGCCGCCCTGGGGCCGACGCTGACCCGCCTCTGCCGGGAGGGGCTGGACATCGTCTGCGTGGACGCCGACCTGGGTTATTCCACGTCGGCGGTGAAGTTCGGGCAGGCCTTCCCGGAGCGGTTCTTCACGGTCGGCGTGGCTGAGCAGAACATGATCGGCGTTGCCGCCGGGCTGGCGGCCTGTGGCAAGATCGCCTTCTGCAGCAGCTTCGCTGTATTCGCTCCGGGCCACTGCTTCGACCAACTGCGGATGCAGGTGGCGCAGCCGGGCACAAACGTCAAGCTGGTGGCCAGCCACGGCGGCGTGGTGACCGGCGAGGACGGGGCATCGGCGGAGGCGCTGGAGGACCTGGCGCTGATGCTTTCCATGCCGCCGTTCCGCGTCATCTTCCCGGCCGACGTCGTGGAGGCGGAGCAGGCGATCGAGGCCGCCGCGCGCACGGAGGGGCCCTTCTATATCCGGACGTTGCGGCCGAAGACGGCCGTTATCTACGACGAGTCTTATCGCTTCAAGCTGGGTCGCTGGGACCGCCTGCGAGACGGGCGAGACGTGACGCTCATCGCCTGTGGCGAGCTGGTGAAGGCGGCACTTGACGCCGCGGACCTGCTGGCTGCGGGTGGGATAGAAGCGCGCGTCCTCAACGCGGCGTCGTTGCGGCCCATGGACCGGGAGGCGGTGCTTGCCGCCGCGGCGGAGACGGGGGCCATCGTCACCGCCGAAGACCACTTCATCCACGGCGGTCTGGGAAGCCTCGTGGCGACGGCGCTGGCGGAGGAGCGGCCGGTCCCGGTGGCGTTTGTGGGCATGCGGGACCGTTACGGCACGAGCGGCACCTGGGAGCAGCTGCTGGAGCACTTCCACCTGACGCCGGAAGCGATCGCGCAGGCGGCCAGGGATGTCATCTCGCGCAAGTCCACATAACTCTGCCCCTCTGCCCGGCACGGGCGCCGGCGCGGCGCCGGTGCGCATCGCCGCCATCTCCCTCCTGATGACCGCGGCGCTGCTGGCCATCAAGCTTACGGCGGGGCTGATCAGCGGCAGCATCGCCGTTCTCTCCGACGCCGTGGACAGTGGGACTGACCTGACGGCCGCCACGGCAGCCCTGGTGAGCGTACGTGTGGCGGCCTGGCCTGCCGACGAAGAGCACCCCTATGGTCACGGCAAGGTGGAGAGCATGTCCGCCGCCGTGGCGGCCCTGATCGTGGCCATCGGCGGCGGGTTCATCGTCTTCCAGGCGGTGCGCCGGCTGCTGGGGACGTCGCCGGAGATCCACGTCGAGATCGGGCTCGCCGCGATGATCCCGGCGGCGGCGGCGAACGCTGTTATGGCCTACTTCATGAGGCGGGAGGCGCGGCGCTCACGGTCTATCGCGCTGAAGGCGGAGTCCAAGCACCTGGAGACGAACGTCGTCCAGGCCAGCACCATCATCGCCGGCCTGGTGCTGGTCGTCGCCAGCGGCGAAGACGTCTTCGACCCTCTTGTCGCCCTCGTGCTGGCGGCGTACATGGGATGGACGGCGTTCGGCCTCGTTCGCAGCGCGATTTCCGACATCATGGACAGGGCGCTGCCGCCCGAGGACGTGAAGGTGATCTACGACGTCCTGGTGGAGCACCAGAGCGAGGTGCGCGGGTTCCACCGCCTGCGCACGCGGCGCTCGGGGGCGACCCGCCATGTGGACATGCACCTGCTGCTGGACCCGCACCTGACCGTGGTGGATGTGCACCGCATCAGCGACAGCATTGAGCACGAGATCGAAGCGCGCCTGCCGGGAGCGGTGGTGGTGATCCACGTGGAGCCGGACGACGGCCGTCATCGCGGCCCGTTTGAGACGCTGATCACGGAGCGCAGCGGCGACGGGACAAAGACGCTGACGTAGCGGCCGGGGCGAGTGTCCCGTCACGTTAGTGACGCGTCCTTGGTTGGATGCCGAAAAGATGGGGCGAAGTCCGCGTCGGGGGGATCTGGGTGTTTCCCAGATTAGATTCTCAGCCTTGGGGATGAGTGGGAAAGCGTGCCGTTCGGCCTGAGCCTGTCGAAGGCCTTCGCTACGTGCCACTCTCCGCATCAGACATGCAGTAACCCGCCGCCACGGCGACGAAGCACTTCGACAAGCTCAGGCCGAACGGATGACCTGGACTCGCTCCAACGTCAGAGGTTGCTTTTTCAGCACGCTGTTAGCGCCGGCGGCGGCCGTGGCCCTCCCCCTCTTCGTCGTCTTCGTCGTCTTCGTCGTCGTCCTCTTCGCCCTCGAAGTCTTCGTCAGAGTAGACCGCTGCTTCCCGGCCGGACCAAACCGTGATGACGAAGTCTTCCCGGAAGGGATCGGTGGTCAGCACCAACCGCTCGTCGATCTCACTGATCAGCCCCCGCACGTCCTCATCGGTCAGGCTTTCCGGTACGCAGAGGGTGCCATATGCCACGGAAGACGTGAAGTGCAGGTCAATGCGGCCGATCTCATCGTCGTCCAGCTCTATGATGTAGCTCTCGGACTGCGACGTGCGGCACTCGCGATCGAACTGATAACCGCTCATCGGGAACTCCCTTCGCCCGGCCGACACGCGGGACACGGGACACGAGATATGGGATACGAGGGCACAGCCTCGACTATACTAACGGGTCTCGCGTCTCCTGTCTCGCTATAGCGGTCGCGTCTGGCCGTTGCCAAAGACGATCCACTTGTAGGTCGTGATCTCGCGCAACCCCACCGGGCCGCGGGCGATCGTCTTCTGCGTCGAATCGATAATCTCCGCGCCCAGGCCGAACTGGGCGCCGTCCGTGAACTGAGTGCTGGCGTTCACATAGGCCACCGCGGTATCGACCTCATCCAGGAACCGCATGGCGGCCGAGTAGTCTTCGGTGATGATGGCGTCGGAGTGGCCGGTGCCGTAGCGGTAGATGTGCTCCAGCGCGTCGTCGAGGGAGTCCACCACCTTGACGGCGGCGATCAGCGCCAGGAACTCGTGCCCGAAGTCATCCTCGGTCGCCCGCTTCAGCATCACCTCTGGTACCTCAGCCGCCTGCAGGATGCGCAGCGCCCGCTCGTCGCAGCGCATCTCGACGCCGGCCTCGCCCCAGCTGTGGGCGATGGCGGGCAGGAACGTCTCGGCGACGTCACGGTGCACGAGCAGGGTGTCCAGGGCGTTGCAGATGCTGACCTTGCGGGTCTTAGCGTTGTGGGCCACGGGGACGGCCTTGGCCATGTCCGCCGCCCGGTCCACATACGTGTGGCAGACACCGATGCCGCCCGTCAGGACGGGCATCGTGGCGTTGTCAGCGACGAAGCGGATCAGCTCGGCGCCGCCGCGGGGCACGACCAGGTCGATGACGTCCTTCATCTTCAGCAACTCGGCGATGAGCGAGCGGTCTGTGTTCTCGATCAGTTGGACGGCGTCCCGGGGCGCCTCGGCCGCGGCGATCGCCTCGCGGAGGATGTTGGCCATGACCTTGTTGGACTGGATCGCCTCCTTGCCGCCGCGGAGGACGCAGGCGGTGCCGGACTTGAGGCAGAGGGAGGCGATATCGACGGTGACGTTGGGACGGCTCTCGTAGATGGCGGCGATGACGCCGAGCGGCACCCGCCGGCGCCCTACCTTCAGGCCGTTGGGCAGCGTGCGCATGTCGATCATCTCGCCGACGGGATCGGGCAGCGCGGCGACCTGCCGGACGTCTCCGGCGATGCCCTCGATCTTGCCGGCGGTCAGCGTCAGGCGGTCGACAACGGCCGGCGAGAGGCCAGCCTCCTGGGCGCCCTGCACGTCTTGCTGGTTGGCGCGCAGAACCTCCGCGGCCCGGTCCTGGAGAGCGTCGGCGATGGCGCGGAGGGCCCGGTTCTTGACCTCGGTGGAAGTCCGCGCCAGCTCGCGGGCGGCCCGGCGGGCGGCCTGGCCCTTG
>JBGQEU010000023.1:0-9807 GCA_041496525.1 Dehalococcoidia bacterium | reverse complement strand
GACAGCGCCGGCCTCTTACCGGCTTCGCTTTTGACTCCTGCGCCCCGGCGGCGAGAAACCCACCGGCGGGACGTCTTGGAGACCCCGATCCTCTTTATTCGGTTTGGCCGCAATATAGCAGCCGGTAGGGCGGCCGGTCAATAGCCGCCGGCCTCGCCGGCCGGTTGCGATGGCGCCACCCGTTTCAATACGATACCCAGCGTAATTCGGCTGGCGGAGGTGACGCATGGATTTGGGACTGGAAGGAAAAGTGGCGCTGGTGGGCGGCGCCAGCAAGGGGATCGGCCGGGCGGTAGCCCGCGCCCTGGCCGGCGAGGGCTGCCGCGTGGCGATCTGCGCCCGGCACCAGGACACGCTGGACCAGGCGTGCGAGGATATCCGCCGGGAGACCGGCGCCGAGGTCATCGCGATGACCTGCGACATGGCAATACACGAGGACATCCAGCGGACGGTGGCCGGCGCCATAAACAGTTTCGGCCGGCTGGACATCCTGGTGAACAACGCCGGCGGCCCGCCGACCGGCACGTTCCAGGAGCTGGACGAGCGCTACTGGCAGCACGCCCTGGACCAGAACCTGCTGTCCGCCGTCCGCGCCATCCGGGAGGCGCTGCCGCATCTCAAGCGCTCAGGTGCCGGCCGCATCATTAACATCACCTCCGTCGCCGTCAAACAGCCGATAGACGGGCTGATCCTGTCGAACGCCACGCGGGTCGGCGTCGTCGCCATGGCGAAGACGCTCTCCCGGGAGATCGCAGGGGACGGCGTCACGGTGAACAACATCTGCCCGGGGAACATCGCCACGGAACGCCTGCTATCGCTGGTCGAGGAGCGGGCGAAGCGCCAGGGCATTCCCATGGAACAGGCGATCGCTCTGGAAGAGAGCCGCGTGCCTATGGGGTTCCTGGGGGAGCCGGAAGACGTCGCCAGCCTGGTCGTGTTCCTGGCCTCCGCCAGGGCGCGCTATATCACGGGGACGACGATCCAGGTGGACGGCGGCAGTACGACTTCCCTCTTGTAGACGCCGGCAAAGAATCGAGGGGGCCTCCCGGCGGGAAGCACCCCCGATCCTGATGCGCGGAGGCTAACAGCCTAGCCCTTACGCCCCTGGTAAGACGGGTCGTTCTTGTCCAGCCAAATCTCGGCATTCCAGTAGGAGTTGCCGAACCAGGGGAAGCTGGTGCGGTTCTTGAAGTAGGGCCAGGAGATGGTGCCGCCGCCCGGCGCCGCGTACTCGACACGGACCAGCGCCGCCGGCGCGTCCTGCTTCGTTTCGCCCAGGACGTACTTCTGGATGTCGTAACCCAGGGCCCTGCGCTTGTCCACGTCAAACTCCCGCCGCTGGTCATCCAGCATCTTGTCCAGCACCGGGTCGGATACCTGGAAGGAGTTCTTGGGACCGCCGGTGTGGAAGTAGGGATACACCCAGTCGTCGAGGTCGATCCAGCCGTTGTCGAAACCCCAAGTCATCCCCGCCTGGTCGCACTCCGGCTTGACCAGACCCTCGGCGATGCGCGAGTACGGCACCGTCTGGAACTTGATATCGGCGTCGATCCCCAGGTTGCGCTTTATCGTCTGGATGTAGGTCTGGGCGAACCGGCGGATATAGTCCGGAACGTCGGCGAACCAGATTTGGGGTAGCGGCGGCTTCCCGGCCGCCTCGTACAGCTGTCGCGCGTCCTTGATGTCCTGGTCGCGCTCCGGTCCCATGCGGTAACCGGGCAGCTTCTCCAGCTCCGCCTGCGGCAGCGCCCAGTACTTGACAGCGCCGCCCACCGGCCCCACCTTCGTCCAGGCGCCGCTGCCGATCACGTCCACCACTTCCTGCCGGTCGACGGCCAGGTGCATCGCCCGCCGCACCCGCCAGTCGTCGAACGGCTTACAGTACGCCTTGAAGCGGCTATTCACCCAGCCGGACGTCTGGTCCCGGTGAAACACGAGGTCCGGGATCTCATCTTTAATCTTGACGATCCATCCCGGGTTATCGATGAACGCGGCGGTGTCGATCTCTTTGCGGCGGAAGAGGGACTCGATGGTGGCGTCGTTCAATCCCTGGCCGGTGGCCTTGTACGCGTCCAGGTAGGGCCGCCCCAGCTCCGGCTTGTCCCAGCCGAACCACTCCGGGTTCCGCCGGGCGATGTATTCGATGCCGAAGGTCAGCTTGTCCCACATGAAGGGGCCGGTGCCGATCATGCGCTCGCCTGGCGACGGGCCCCTGGCCCGGAAGGAGTCCACGGAGTCCCACGGCCGCCCGTCCGGGCCGGGGTCCATGTCCACGATCTCTTTGGGGATGATCATGGCGTTGGTGTCCGCCAGGAAGTGGTAGAACGGCGCCACCGGGCCCTTGGTCGTGATCCGCAGCGTGTACTTGTCCGTGAGTTCGATCTTGTCGATGGTCTCGTACTGGCTGGAGCGGTAGTAGTAGGAGCGTTGATAGCTGTCCTTGTTGGCCTGCCGCTCATAGCTGTACTTGACGTCTTCCGCGGTTAGCTCGCGGCCGGCCAGGCTGGGGAAGTTGGCGCGGATCGCCTCCGAGTTGTTAAACTTGACGCCCTTTCGGAGGCGCACGATATACGTCATCGTCTGGGGCGGCTTCTCGACCATCTCCGGAGCGCTCTCCGCCAGGTCCGGCAGTATGTTCTCCCACGTCGGCACCTGGTGGCTGGCGTAGCGATAGAGCTTGCTGAAGACGGCGGATGTGTTGGCGTACATGGGCCCGAACTGCGTCTGGTGAGGGTCGTAGCGGTCCAGCACCACCGGGTCAAACCCGATGTAGACGAGCGTCCCACCCCGAGAGTCCGCCGGCGCCGCGGAGTATTTCTGCCGGCCGTCGCTGGGTTCGACAGCCGGGATCTGCGAGAGCTCGCTGGCCGCGGAGCCGCCGCCGCCGGTGGACGGGCCGGTCTCTGCGCCGCCGCAACCGACGACGGCGGCCGCGGCGAGGCCGGAGCCGGCCAGCGCGGTGCCGGCCAGCAGCCGGCGGCGGCTGACCCTCCTGGCCCAGAACTTGCTCCAGTATGGGGATTCGTCCGCCATCAGGTCATGTCTCCTTTCAGGCACTCGTCGGCTGCCGTCCACTGATCAACATGAACGGGAGCCCATTCCTAGCCCAGGCGCAGGCGTGGGTCCAGCACATCGCGCAGGGCGTCCCCGGCCAGGTTGAAGCCAAGGACGGCCATGGCGATGGCGCCCGCTGAGAATAGGCCCGGGTACGGATGGTCGACAATCACGGGTTGCGCCTCGTTTAGCATGAGCCCCCAGGAGGGGCCCTGCGGCAGCTTGTCGGGGACGATGAACCCCAGGGCCGCCTCGGCCAGGATAACCGCGCCCAGGCCGATAGAGAAAAGGACAATGATTGAGGCCATGATGTTCGGAAGGATGTAGTAGGCCATCGTGCGGGCGTCTGAGGCGCCGATGACGCGGGCCGCCTCCACGTACTGCTGCTCTCTCGTGGCCAGGACCACGCTGCGGACGACGCGCTGCACCGTGGGGATACCCACCAGGCCCAGTGCGAAGGCGGCGACGATCAGGCTGGGCTCGACGGTGAGCGGGTTAATGCTCACGATAAGGATGAGGGCGATGAGCGGCGGAAACGACTGCAGAGCGTCCATCACCCGCTGGACGGAGGTATCGAGCCACTTCCCGAAGTACCCGGAGACAACGCCGATGGTCGTGCCGAACAGGATGGCCAGGGTGAGGGCCCACAACCCGACGAACATGGACCGGCGGGCGCCGTTAACGATGCGGGACCAGATATCCCGTCCGTTCTTGTCCGTGCCCAGCCAGTGATCGCTGCTGGGCGCCTCGTACTGGGAAAGGCGGCTCTGCGCCGTGTAGAACTTGGCTTCGGTATCGTAGCGCTCGAGCCACGGCGAGCCGATCTCGAAACCCAGCGGCCGGTCCGGCAGGCTGGGGACGGCGAAGTCGAACTTGGGGGTCCCCAGCGTCATGAGGATCATGAAGCCGATCAGCAGCATGCCGATGGCGCCCAGCGGCTTGCGGCGAATGAAGTGGCGAATCGTGTCCCACGGCGTCGGCTGCCGGGGCATCGCCAGCTCGGGGGCTGCCTGGCCGAGGCTCGGAATCGCCTGCTCTTCGAGAGACATCCCCTCTTACCTCAACTGTAACGGATGCGCGGGTCCAGCCACCCGTAGGCTACGTCTACCAGCAGATTCACGAAGACGAGCGTTATGGCGACGATCAGGACCACGCCCTGCACGACAGGGAAGTCCGGGTTCTGGGACGCGGCGGCCGTCACGTAAAAGCCGATGCCAGGTATGCGATAGATGTTCTCCAGCACCACGTTGCCGCTGACAATGCTGCCCAGCAGGATGCCGATGACGGTGAGGACGGGAATGAGGGCGTTCTTCAAGGCGTGCCGGACCACGACGACTCTCTCTCGCAGACCTTTGGCCCAGGCCGTTCGCACGTAGTCCTGCCGCAGCACCTCCAGCATCTGCGAGCGCAGGAAGCGCATGATGATGGCGCCCGTACCCAGCCCGCCGACGAGGGCGGGGCCGGCCATGATCTTGAGATTCTGGATGGGATCAGACGTAAGGCTGGCGTAGGACCCGTGGGGTCCCAGCCAGTCCGGTAAGAACGTGCCCTCCGCATATCTGGATGTGACCATGATGACGACGATGGCCATGACGAACACGGGGATGCCCAGCAGGGCGATGGACAAGAATCGCAGGACATAGTCCAGCCACGTATCCTGCCTGATCGCCGAGATGATCCCCACCGGCAGTGCCACTAACAGAGCCACGAGTATCTGGAGCAGGCCAAGTTCAACCGAGGGGCCGGCGCGGCTGGTGATCTCGCTCAGGACGGATTCGCCCGTACTGAAGGACTTTCCCAGGTCGAACCGGACGGTGTTCCACATGAAGTCGGTGTACTGCTTGGGAAGCGATTCGTCCAGGCCGAGCTGCTGCTCGGTGATCTTGCGGCACTCCTCGGCGCGGCTAATGTCGCCGGCGGAGAAGCAAGCGCCGGCGCGCCGGTTGATCACACCCCCGGAATCGATCCGGAGGGCCCCAAAAACCATGGTGGCGACCAGGAAGAGAACTATGATGTTCAGAAGGAGCCTGCGGATAATGTACTGATGCATCGCGCCTCTAGACCGGGCAGGCAAAGGAGAAGATCGGTGTAACGGCAGAGTATCGCATTAGTCCACGCTATTCGCCAGGGCGTATCAGGGAGAGTAGTGGCTAGAAATTAGCATCGGGCATAATCAATGTCAAGGGAGTGTTAATATGGACTGCCGCCGTTCCCTCACTCCATGGCAGCGGGAGCTGGCCCAAAGCCTGCAACGCTTGCAGAACTATTTCCGGTTGACGAATAACCGCTTGACAGGGTAATGGCGCGACCTTACGATAGTTATTGTAGTCACAAAGTGTGACCCGCCAAATTCGCCTCTGGCGAACCGGGGGAACAGCGTGGGGTGAATCTCGCCCAATGTGGCGAGTAGGGTTAACCCTTTCAACCCGAACCCGTCAACTAACCTCGGCGGCGATAGAAGGGGCCAACCAGGAAACTGGTGACCGGCTCTTTTTTATTGCGTAATGGAGGTGGGGTCGATGCAGACAGCTCCGCCGCGCGCTTGCCCGCGGTGCCAGGGTTCAATGCTCTTCGAAGAGGACTGGTACGGCGCGTACAGCACCTGCCTCTCCTGCGGCTATGTATACGAGTTCGGGGCGACGGCCGCGCTCGAGCTGGAGGCGGAAGGCGACGGGGAACACCGTCAGCGGCGCCGCCAGCCGTCTCACGGCAAGCTACGACTCTAACCGGCGATCGCTAACAGAAACAGGGAGGGCGCAGCCAAAGGCAGCGCCCTCCCTGTCTTTGCTCCCCAGCAGGCGACCCCGGCCCCTAGCCCGAGGCCTTGCAGGGCAGGGGATCTCGTCCACTCTGGAACGTGACTCTATGTCCGTGTATACGCATTATTAACTTGTATTGCGCCGCCCTGCCCTTGCCTGATTCCGGACGCCTCTCTTATCCTAGGGGCGGGACGTGAATTCAGATGCCGGATCAGATAAGTCACGTTAGGGGATACAAGGGAGGGACGGAGGACATGCTCTCACCAACTAAGGAGAGCCCCGGTGCCTACTCGCCGCTGCAACTGCACTTCCTCCGGCGGCTGAACCGCCTGCTTCGCCTGCGGACTGACCAGTCGGGCCAGCTCAACCAGGACGGCCTGCGCCTCATAGACCGGGCTATCTACTCCACCTACTGTGACGGAGTGGACCTTGGCGTCACCCGGGAGGCGCAGAACCTGCTACACCGCTACGCCGCTTCCACAGCACAAGCTTCTAGCGAACAGTAGACCTTCCCGGCCGCTGGCCCGCAGTGGGGATGAGCGCTGCTACGCGACTCAACATGCCCTATTCCGCGACTACCGTGTTGCTCAGCACGCCAATCCCCTCAATCTCGACGTTAACCACATCCCCCGGGCTCAGCCGGGGTGTTTCGCCCGGCGTGCCCGTGAAGATCAGGTCGCCCGGCTCCAGGGTCATCACCTGGGATGAGAAGCTGATCAGCTCTGCCAGGGTGTGGACCAGAGCGGAGGTGTTGGCCCGCTGCTTCTCCTCGCCGTTGACGAACGTCCGCAGATCCAGGCGGCCCGGATCCAGCCCGGTCGCGATGACCGGGCCGATGGGCGAGAAGGTGTCGGATCCCTTGGCCCGCCACCACTGGATGTCGTCCCGCTGCCAGTGGCGGGCGCTGACGTCGTTCCCGCAGGTGTAGCCAAGGACGTGGTCCAGCGCCTGCTCTGGCGTTACCTTGCGGCAATCGCGGCCGATGACCGCCACCAGCTCTCCTTCGGCGTCTACGCGGCGGGCTCCCTCCGGCAGCACGATGGTTTCGCCGGGGCCGATAACTGATGACGAGGGCTTGAGAAAGAGCTGCGGCACGGCGGGCGCCTCGTCCTGCTTGATGATTGAGCGGCCGCTGGCCACATGCGACTGGTAGTTGACGGCGGCGGCCAGGATCTTCCCGGGGTGAACAGGCGCCAGGAGCTGGGCTTCCGCGAGGGCGATCCGCTCGTCGGAGAGCCGGTACCGGCCGAAGATATCGCCGTCAACCGGCCTCACCTGATCGCCTTCCACCGCCGCCCAGACGGTACGGTCGCCGTGCCGGACGCGAGCCAGCAGCATGACGCTAGAAGGGCAGCGGGATGTGCCGGAATCGCTCCACGTAGCGCCCCTCCGGCCCCGCCCAGAATTGCCGCAGCCGCGGCTCCATCTCTTCCATGTCGCCCATCTGGCTTACGTGCTTTCGGAGCGCTTCGAACTTGAGGTCGATCGTCTCCGTGATGTCCACGTCCAAGTTGGTGTCAGAGGCGCTCCAGAGGTACACCTCCTTCACGCTGAACGGCTCCAGGCCCTCTTCCAGCAGCTCGGGATAGCTGGGCCGGTTGCGGGCAATGGGATAGACCGCGTCCAGCGCCACCTCGCCGGCGCAACGATGGTCCGGGTGATTGATGAACATGTTGCGGACAAGCTGGTTGGGGTCGTGTGTGAACACGGCGTACGGCCGCAGCCGGCGAATGAACCGGACCACATCTCGCATCAGGTCCGGCGTGTAGGCCAGCTCGCCGTCCACGTGATCCAGGAAGAAGACGTCCTTCACTCCCAGCGTCGCCGCGGCCGCGCGCTGCTCTTCCCGGCGCATAGGGACGAGCTTGTCGGCGGTCATCTCCGGGTCCTCGGTACCCTTGGAGCCGTCGGTACAGATCAGGTAGTAGAACTCCCACCCCTGCCGGGTCCAGAGGGCGGCGGTGCCGGCGGCGCCGAACTCCGAGTCGTCAGGGTGAGCGGCCACCACCAGCGCCCGCTTCGGACCGCCCTCATCGTCCCGCGGCAGGCGAATATCTTCGAGACCAGATGCCAATGCTACCCCCTTCCAGCGATACGCGTCGGATTGTACCCGTGCCGTCCCTCTATTGACAACCGAACGTATGGTCTTTTAGACTTTGGGTGGTTGGCGAACCTATGTTCGTTATGATTACAGCAACCCAGACCGAGACCAGCCGCTCGCACGACACGGACGGGGCGCGGACGAAGTGCTGACGGCCACACGGAGGGGCTGATGAAAGAACTTTCAGTCAAGCAGAAGCGCATATTTGAATATATACGCGATTTCATCGACGAACACGACTACCCTCCTAGCATCCGGCAGATCCAGGAAGCGTGCCAGATCAGCTCCACCTCCGTGGTGGACTACAACCTGCGCATCCTGGAGAAGATGGGCCTGATCCGGCGGGACCGCGAGGTATCGCGGGCGATAGAGCTGCTGCAGGGCGGTGGGCGGCGGCCACGTGTCGTAGCAATACCCATCATCGGCGCGATCGCCGCCGGCCAGCCCATTCCTGTGCCATCCGCGGACACCTGGCAGGCGTCCGACGGCGGCGAAATGATTGAGGTGTCCCCGGATATGATCGGCGACCGCGAGAACGTGTACGCGCTGCGGGTGAAGGGCAATTCCATGATCGACGCGCTGGTGAACGACGGCGACGTTGTTCTCCTGCAAACCGTCCACAGTGCCCGGGATGGCGAGATGGTGGCCGCCTGGCTGAAGAAGGAGCAGGAGGCCACCCTCAAGAAGTTCTATCGCGAGGGCGAACAGGTCCGTCTGCAACCGGCCAACGAGACGATGGAGCCGATTTACACCGACGCCTCCAACGTCGAGATTCAGGGCAAGGTCCTCGCCGCCATCCGGCCAATGAACTAGCCGAGCTTCCCGGCGCTTCCCGCGCTTCAATACGCGGATGCGATTCTGCGTTTCGGCATCCGTTCCGGCTGGGCAAGATCTTCCGAGCCCGCATCCAGAACTGAGAAGTCTTGATATAATCGGGGGGCAAGCCCGGATCGGAGAGCCGCATTCGGCCTCCCTAACAAGCGACAAGAGGCGCCCCTTTGGAACAGCCGCTCCTCCGACTGGAGGACCTCCGAGCCGAGTTCGTCACGCCGGACGGTGTGGTCAAGGCTGTCAACGGCGTTTCGTTCTCGCTGCACCGGGGGCGCACCCTGGCGCTGACGGGGGAGAGCGGTGCCGGCAAATCGTCCGTGGGGCTCGCCATCCTGAATCTGCTTCCGCATGCCGGCCGCATCACCGGCGGCCACATCTACCTTCGCGATGCGGACCTGCTGGCCCTCAATCCCGAAGCGATGCGGCGCATCCGCGGCCGCGAGGTGGCGATGGTGTTCCAGGACCCGGCCACCGGCCTCAACCCCGTCCTCTCCGTCGGCCAGCAGGTGGAGGAGATCATCCGCAACCACCGGGACGTCTCCCGGCGTGAGGCCCGGCGCCAGAGCCTGGAGGTTCTGGCCCAGATGGGGCTGCCGGAGCCGCAAGAGGTGGCCAAATGCTACCCGTTCCAGCTCTCCGGCGGCATGGCCCAACGCGTCATGATCGCCATCGCCACGGCGCTCACTCCGGACGTCCTGATCCTGGATGAGCCAACTTCCGCGCTCGACGTGACGATCCAGGCGGCGATCCTGGAGGACCTGCTGCGGCTGCAACAGCGCAACGGCATCTCCATCATCCTGATTACGCACGATCTGGGCGTCGTGGCGCAGATGGCCGATGACGTCGCGGTGATGTACGCGGGCTATGTGGCGGAATACGGCGACGTGCAGAGCCTGTTTGCCCGGCCCACGCACCCGTACACCTGGTCTCTGCTGGCCAGCCGGCCGCGGTTGGACCGAGAAGACAGAGGGCGGCTGGCGGCGATAAAAGGGACGCCGCCGAGCCTCCTGGACCTGCCCGATGAATGCCCTTTCATCCCTCGCTGCCCCAAGGCCACGATCG
>JBGQEU010000022.1:0-9943 GCA_041496525.1 Dehalococcoidia bacterium | reverse complement strand
GTATCCTCCTTCTTGACGACCTTGGCCAGGGCGGCGGAGAGGTCGCGCAGCAGATCGTCGCCAGCCAGGTGCCCCAGGGAATCATTGATGGCCTTGAATCCGTCTACGTCGAAGATTACCAATCCAATACTGGTGCCGTTGGCGCGGGCCGCTGACACGTCTTCACGTATCCTCTTGTGGAACGACCGGTGGTTGCCCAGGGCGGTCAGCGGGTCTGTCGCCGCCTGGGTGCGAGCATCCAGGAGCTGGCGGTTCTGGTCGCGCAGCTTCCGGTTGGCCAGCCGTAGCTGCGCTGCACGTTCTCCCACCGCCTCCACCATGTGGTTCATAACCGATCCCAGGTGCGCCAGCTCCCTCGGCCCGCGGGCCGGCGCCCTGGCCGACAGGTCGCCCTCAGACACGCGCGCAGCCGTCTCTTCCAAGGACGTCAGTGGCGCAATGATGGAGCGGGCGACGAAGATTGACGCGCTCAAGCCCACGATAGTCCCGATGACTCCTGACAGCACCAGGACCAACAGGGCCACCCTACCTGCCTGGTCCGCGCTCGCGCGCAGCTCCGTAACTTTGCCAAGCTCCCGGCCAGCCAGACTCTCTAGCTTCAGCCTATAGTCCTTGAATATTGGCACGAGGTCTTCCAGAGCCGCCTCTGCCCCTGCGATGTCACCGGCCTGCCGCAAGGCCGCGGCACGAGCCGCGCCCTCCACGAGTGGGGCGCCCAAGGTCGCTACCTCTGCCACTTCGGGAAGCGTCCCCTGGGCCACGGCCGCCGTCAGACTGTCCTGGGCCGCGCTTGCGTGGTCGTCAATCTCGGCAACGGAGGTGTCGGTTCCCGCCGTGACATATCGCTGTATGAGGAGTGCGGTGATGCCTGCCTCCGCCTCCGCCTTCTGAAGGTGGGAAGCCATGGTGGAGTGAGACTCCAACTCGGCCAGATCGGCCTGGTGAGACCGCACCTGCAGGCTGGCACCGAGGGTAACGCCACCCAGGATGACGATCAGCAGTCCGAACCCAGCGATAACACGTGCCTTGACAGACGACGGCCACAATGGCGGACGAAGCCATAATCCTGGCGTCCTGCTCATGGTTTGCTCCCGAATCGAATGCCCCATGTCGATTTGTTACAACTCACAGACATTGACGGCGATCCGGCCGCAGTAGTTACATGCGTGAGCGTGTAGGGCCTGAAGATCTGTCATCAAGCGCCACCTAAGCGTTCAGTGGTGCCCTGCCCATGCGGCGAACGGTGCGTTTAATCGCGGTCGGTCTGCTGGCTACGCCGGAGACGTGGTTTTGGACACGCGCCGCCCGAACAGCCGGCGGCCAAGCAGGGCGAACGCCACGAGCGTCATAGTCACGCCCATTGCCCCCGCGCCCATGGCCAGCCAGATGGCAGTGGCCTCCGCGTTGTCAGCGCTCTCCCGCAGAGAGACGGCTTCCGCGGACTCCGCCGCTATGGCCTGATCTTCAACAATCGCGAACTGCTCGAACTTGGGCCCGCCATCGGTTAGGGCTGCGACCGCCCCCTGGGCATCGCCGCTCTGCCGTAGGGCGACAATCTTGGCCGAACCCTGTACGAGCTGGGCCCCGCCCGACACGAGTACGCTCAAGTCGGTAACCCCGCCTCGCGAGACAGCCGCCGTAAGCGTGTTGATTCCCGTCGCTGAGTGCGACTTGAACTCCGGGAGGAGAGTCTCATCTCCGGTCGCCACATATCGCCGTAGAAGGCCGAAGGCGGTGAAGCCTTCGTTCTTCGCGTCCTGCAGAAGCGTGGCAGTGGTGCTATGGGATTCGGCGTCGTCCAGATCGGACTGGCGGGCCTTCGCCTGCCAGGCCGAGGCAGCAGCGAGGCCGACCAGTACACAGACCGCCACGATGAGCGCGCCAACGCCCAGCCATTTCGTCCCTGACGCGGTGCTTTGATTCACGTTGTCCTCCTGTGCTCTCAGTCAGTTCAGTCCAGAGTATTGCTGCGAGCAACGTAAAATAAGACGGAAGCGGCCCCATTTCCGTTACGTTAGAGGCGAGGCCGGGCCCAGAATGCCCGCACCGCGCTCCTGGCGGCCGCGTTCGACCGGTGAGAGCGCGACGCGCGGGCGTGGCGTGGGTAGGCTACCCCAGTTCGGGTAGTCCGTGAGGCCGTATGACGGCCCCCTCTGGACCTCGATGGCCGGATATCAGGCTTCGGTGGGCCGCTTCGGCGCCACAAAGAAATTGCGCCCACGGGATTCACGTGGCTAAAATACGGTTCGCAGCGAAGAGGGTCGCCGGCGATGGCGTCCCCGTGCGCTGCCTGACCGGCTCCTGCACTAAAGGCCTACCACACAGGGGGCGATTCGCCGAGTGGAACGCTGGCAAACGAGCATCGATACGAACTCTGAGGGCTTCCGGGCGAACCGCGAAGCGATGGTCGCGCTGCTCCAGGAGGTGGACGTGCAGCTGGCGCTGGCCCGCGCCGGAGGTGGCGAACGCAGCGTCGCGCGTCACCGGCAGCGCGGGAAGATGCTGGTGCGGGAGCGGATAGAACTCCTGCTGGACCCGGACTCTCCCTTCCTGGAACTGAGCCCGCTGGCCGGCTACTACACCGACTATACCGTCGGCGGCGGGCTGGTGACGGGCATCGGCGTCGTGTCTGGCGTGGAGTGCATCATCGCCGCCAATGACTCCACGGTACTCGGCGGCGCCATCACGCCCATCTCCATGAAGAAGACAGACCGGGCGCTGGAGATCTCCCGCCTCAACCGGCTGCCCTACGTCCAGTTCGTCGAGTCGGCCGGCGCCGACCTGCGACTGGGCGCGGACTCGCCCGAGGCCGAGATGCGCCGGCAGCTGGGCCACTTCGCGGAGAGCGGGAGATTCTTTCACGACATAACGGCGCTCTCGGCCGCCAGGATCCCGACTGTTTCACTCGTCTTTGGCAGCTCTACGGCCGGCGGCGCCTACCAGCCCGGCATGTCGGACTACAACATCTTCATCCGGGGACGCTCCAAGGTGTTCCTGGGCGGTCCGCCGCTGGTGAAGATGGCCACCGGCGAGGACTCGAACGACGAGGAGTTGGGCGGCGCCGAGATGCACGCCACGATGTCCGGCCTGGCCGACTACCTGGCGGAAGACGAACTGGACGCCCTCCGTATCACCCGCAGCGTCGTGGCGCACCTCAACTGGCGGAAGCTGGGCCCGGGACCGACGCTGCCACCGCACGAGCCGCTGTATGAGCCCGAGGAGCTCCTCGGCCTGCTGTCGGTGGACCTGCGCACGCCAATGGACATCCGAGAGGTGATCGCCCGCGTGGTGGACGGCTCCCGCTTCGAGGAGTTCAAGCCGCTCTACGGGCGCACGCTGGCCACCGGCTGGGCCGCCATCCACGGGTTCCCGGTGGGCATCGTGGGCAACAACGGCGTGCTCTTCTCGGAGGAGTCCCAGAAGGCCACCCAGTTCATCCAGCTCTGCAACCAGGTCGATGTCCCGATCATCTTTCTGCAGAACATCACCGGCTACATGGTCGGCAAGGTCTACGAGCAGGGCGGCATCGTCAAGGACGGTTCCAAGATGATAAATGCCGTCTCCAACTCCAAGGTGCCGCATATCACGGTCATCATCGGCGCCAGCTACGGCGCGGGGAACTATGGCATGGGCGGGCGCGCCTACGACACGCGCTTCGTTTTCACCTGGCCGACAGCGAAGATCGCCGTGATGGGCCCGAAGCAGCTGGCCGGCGTCATGTCGATTGTGCGGCGCGGGTCAGCGGCAGCGGCCGGGCGCCCGTTCGACGAGGAGGAGGATGCCCGCATCACGGCCGTGGTCGAGGACCGGGCAGAGAAGGTGTCGCTGGCGCTCTACGCCACGGGCCGCGTGGCAGACGACGGTATCATCGACCCGCGCGACACGCGCGCAGTGCTCGGCATCACTCTTTCGGCCTGCCATAACGGCGAAGTCAAGGGCGCCGAGGGCTACGGCGTCTTCCGGATGTAGTGCCGATGCCGCGAATCACCAAGCTGCTGATCGCCAACCGGGGCGAGATCGCCCGCCGCATCATGCGCACGGCGCGTGAGATGGGGATCGCGACGGTCGCGGTCTACGCCGATCCTGACGCCGCCGCCCCGTTTGTGCGCGAAGCCGACGAGGCAGTGGCGCTGCGGGGCGCCACCAGCGCCGAGACCTACCTGGACGTGACGAAGATAGTGGACGCCGCCCGGCGCACGGGCGCCGATGCCGTCCACCCAGGCTACGGCTTCCTGGCCGAGAACGCGGAGTTCGCCCGCGCCATCATCGGCGCCGGCCTGGTCTGGGTGGGTCCGCGGCCGGAGGCCATCGCCGCCATGGGCGACAAGCTGGCCGCGAAGCAGTTGATGACGGAGGCGCGGGTGCCCACGCTGCCGGCCGTTGAGGTAACGGGCGAGAGCACGGACGAGATCCGTGACCGGGCGCGCGAGATGGGTTACCCGTTGCTGGTGAAAGCGGCGGGGGGCGGCGGCGGCAAGGGGATGCGTATCGTCGGAGCCGAGACCGACCTGGGCGAGGCGATAGCCGGCGCTCGGCGCGAAGCCGCCGGTGCGTTCGGCAACGACACGGTGTTCCTGGAGCGCTACCTGGAGGGCGCGCGCCATGTAGAGGTCCAGATCTTTGGCGACCGCCACGGGAACGTCGTCCACTGCTTCGAGCGCGAGTGCTCAATCCAGCGCCGTCACCAGAAGATCATCGAGGAGGCGCCCTCGCCAGCGGTCGATGCCGGACTGCGTCTCAAGCTGGGCAAGGCGGCCGTGGCGGCGGGCAAGGCCATCGGCTACGACAACGCCGGCACGGTCGAGTTCCTGCTGGACAGCGGCGGCGGCTTCTTCTTCCTGGAGATGAACACCCGCCTGCAGGTGGAGCACCCGGTGACCGAGGAGATCGCGGGGCTGGACATCGTGCGCGAGCAGATCCGGGTGGCTGAGGGAGATCCGCTCTCGTTCCGCCAGGAGGACCTGCGCATCAACGGGCATGCGATCGAGGCGCGCCTGTACGCCGAGGACCCGGCGCACGATTTCCTCCCGGCCGCCGGCCGGCTGGTGGCGTGGGACCCTGACCCGGCGTTCCCGGCGCGCTTCGAGTCCGGCGTGGAGGCCGCTTCTGAGGTCACCATGCACTTCGACCCCATGCTGGCCAAGGTCATCGTGCACGCGCCCACCCGCACCGAGGCGGCGCTCCGGCTGGCGAATGTGCTGGAGCGCCTGCGGCTGCACGGCGTGACCACCAACCGGGACTTCCTGGTCAACGTGCTGCGGCACGACGCGTTCCTGGCGGGCGATACGACTACCGACTTCATCGAGAGGCACCAGCCGGCGCGCGAGCGGGAGATACGGCCGGAGGAAGCGCGGGCGGCGGCGCTGGCCGCGGCGCTGGCCGCACAACTGGCGCGCCGGGCTGAGGCGCGGGTGCTGACGACCATTCCCTCTGGCTGGCGGAACAACCCGTCGGCGATGCAAGAGGTACGCTACGTCCTTCCGGGGAAGGACCGGGACGAGGAGATTATCGCCAGGTACCTGCGCCAACGGCACGGCGGCTTTATCTACGATGTCAACGGAGAGGGTGGCGAGGCGCGCATCGTCCGGTCCCGAGACGGGCGGCTTGAACTTGAGATCGACGGCGTACAGCGCACGTTCTCCGTGGCCGGTGACGGACTGCGCCACTGGGTGCAGAGCGCGGCCGGCGAGGTACGGCTGGTCGAGACCCCGCGATTTCCGGAGCCGGAGAGAGAGGAGCTCGCGGGAGGCTACGCCGCGCCCATCCCGGGGAAGGTCGTGGCGGTGAACGTCGCGCCCGGCCAGCGGGTGAGCGCCGGCCAGGTGCTGGTCATCATTGAAGCGATGAAGATGGAGCACCTGATCACGTGCATCGAAGACGGCACCGTGCAAGAAGTGCGTGTCGCCACGGACGCCCAGGTTGAGGCCGGGCAGATGTTGCTGGTGGTGGACACGGGAAAGGGCGACGCATGAGCACAGCCCTGGCGGAGGTCATCGACGACCTGGCAGCGGAACAGGCGGCGTTGGGGAATGTACTCGGCGTCCTTGCTGCCGCTGCCTGGGACACGCCAACCCACGCGCCCGGCTGGTCGGTGCGTGACCAGGTCTCCCACCTGGCCTACTTCGACGAGGCGGCGACCCGGGCGATCACCGACCACGAGGCTTTCCTGGCCGAGGTGCGTGCCCTGACCGCCCCTTCGGACCTGGAGGCCCGCTACGTGCCGCGCGGGCGCGGGATGACTCCTGGAGAGGTGTTCGACTGGTGGCGCGCCGCCAGTCGCGGGCTGATCGCCGCGGCGCGCGGGGTGAAGCCGCGGGCGCGGGTGCCGTGGTACGGCCCGGAGATGAGCGCGTCGTCGTTCATCACCGCACGGCTGATGGAAACGTGGTCGCACGGCCTGGATGTCGTCGACGTGGTCGGGGGCGACCGGCCGGACACCGATAGGCTCCGGCACGTGGCGTTCCTCGGGGTGCGCACGCGGCCGTATAGTTACATGGTGCGCGGGTTACAACTGCCCGCCACCGGGGTGCGCGTGGAGCTGACGTCGCCCTCGGGGCAGACGTGGGCCCTTGGCGACGCGGACGCCGAGGACGTCGTCCGGGGCAGCGCGACCGATTTCTGCCGGGTGGTCACGCAGCGCCGTCACATCGCGGACACAGGCCTGGAGGTGCACGGCCCGGCGGCCGAGGAATGGATGGCTATCGCCCAGGCGTTCGCGGGCCCTCCCGGCCAGGGTCGCCGGCCCGGTGAGTTCGCCGGGGAGAAGCGAGCGTGAGCGAGGAGTTCGTACACCTCGAAATCAAAAGCGGCATCGCCACCGTCACACTCGACTCGCCGGCGAACCGCAACGCCCTCTCCCGCGCCCTCATGACCGGGCTGCAGGAGAGCCTCGACGCGGCGCTGGCCGATGACCACGCGCGGCTGGTCGTCCTGACGGGCGAGGGGCCGGTCTTCTGCTCCGGCGCCGACCTGAAGGAGCAGCGCGGCGCCAACGAGGCCGGACAGGGCGCCGGCGCCGGTGGACTGGCCTCGATCCTGAAGCAGATCTGGCACTCGCCAAAACCAATCATCGCCCGTGTCGGCGGCCCCGCCCGGGCGGGCGGCATCGGCCTCATCGCCGCCTGCGACATCGCTGTGGCTGCGGACAGCGCCACGTTCGCCTTCAGCGAGGTGCGGCTGGGCTTGATCCCTGCCATCATCTCCGTCGTCCTCGTGCCGAAGCTGGGAATCACGAAGACGATGGAGCTCTTCCTGACCGGTGACGTGTTCGATGCCGCCGCAGCCACGCGCATCGGGTTGCTGAACGCCGCTGTGCCCGCAGAGCAACTCGACGCGACTGTCGGGCGCTACGCCGGCAGCATCCTCAAAGGCTCGCCCGCGGCGCTGGCGGGCTGCAAGCGGCTGGTGCGCGAGGTGCCGGGGATGGACCTCGATGCCGCCTTCGCGTTCACCTCCGAGCTGTCGGCGCAGTACTTCGCCTCGGAGGAGGCGCGCGAGGGCATGAGGGCGTTCGTGGAGAAGCGGCCGCCGCGCTGGGCGGAGGGCTCGTGATGGCCGCCGACCCAAAGCCGGTCCTGCGCATCGCCAACTGCTCGGGCTTCTACGGGGACCGGCTCTCCGCCGCCCGCGAGATGGTGGAGGGCGGGCCGATCGACTTCCTGACCGGCGACTATCTGGCCGAGCTGACGCTCCTCATCCTCTGGAAGATGAAGCAGAAGGACAGCGACGGCGGCTACGCGCTCACGTTCGTCCGGCAGATGGAAGAGGTGCTGGGGACGTGCCTGGATCGGGGCATCAAGGTCGTCACCAACGCCGGCGGGCTCAACCCGGCGTCGCTGGCGGGGCGCATGCGCGAACTGGCGGACGGCCTGGGGCTGCAGGCCAACATCGCGCACATCGAGGGCGACGACATCCTGGCCAAGCTGCCCGAACTGCAGGCCCGCGGCGAGAAGCTGGCGCACCTGGACAGCGGCCGCCCGCTGGCCGAGTCGGGCATTCAGCCGGTGGCCGCCAACGCCTACCTGGGCGCCTGGGGGATCGTCGAGGCGCTCAACACGGGCGCCGACGTGGTCGTCTGCCCGCGCGTCACCGACGCCTCGCTCGTCGTCGGGCCGGCGGCGTGGCACTTCGGCTGGGGCCGGACCGACTGGGACCGCCTGGCCTCGGCCGTGGTCGCCGGGCACATCCTGGAGTGCGGCGCCCAGGCAACAGGCGGCAACTACTCCTTCTTCCAGGAAGTGCCAGGGCTGGAGCACCCGGGATTTCCGATCGCTGAGATGCACGGGGACGGGTCGTTCGTCGTCACGAAACATGACAACACGGGAGGTCTCGTATCTGTAGGCACGGTGACCGCGCAGTTGCTGTATGAGATCGGCAGCGAGCGCTATCTGAATCCCGATGTGGTGGCCAGGTTTGACACGATCAGACTGGAGCAGGAGGGCCCGGACCGAGTGTCGGTGAGCGGCGTTCGGGGCGAACCGGCTCCGGACACGACGAAGGTCTGCATCAACTATCTCGGCGGTTTCCGCAATACGATGACTTTCGTGCTGACAGGGTTGGATATCGAGGCGAAAGCGAAGCTCGCTGAGGACACGCTATTCGCGGCGCTAGGCAGTAAGGAGAGCTTCGGCGAAGTGTGCGTGAAGCTTACTCGCTCGGACACGGAGGACCCGGCGTCGAACGAGGAGGCGAGCGCATTTCTGCGGGTTACCGTGAAGGACAAGGACGCACGGAAGGTCGGACGCGCCTTCTCCAATGCGGTGGTTGAAATGGCGCTTGCCAGCTACCCGGGCTTCACGATGACGTCGGGACCCAGCGAAGAAGCTTCTTACGGGGTCTACTGGCCGGCGCTCGTTCCCGCGGATGCGATCAAGCAGGTGGTTGTGGCGCACGACGGCTCGCGCGTCGAGGTCCCGCCTGTGTCGGCGAAGGACAGCGTGGAGAGTCCGCTCGTGACAGCGCCAGACGTGAAGGTGCCGGACGGGCCAACGAGACGAGTCCCGCTCGGCATGGTCTTTGGCGCTCGCTCTGGCGACAAGGGAGGCAACGCCAACCTCGGTGTGTGGGCCCGCAGTGACAGTGGATATGCCTGGCTGGCGCACTATCTCACTATCGAGCAATTCAGGGAACTCGTGAGCGAAGCGCGAAACCTCGAAGTGCAGCGCTACGAGCTGCCAAACCTGAGGTCGGTCAACTTCGTGATAGTAGGGCTGCTCGGCGAAGGAGTCGCATCATCCACGCGGAGCGACCCGCAAGCGAAGAGCCTCGGCGAGTACCTGCGCGCGAAGATCGTTGACCTGCCCGTCTCATTGATAGCCGATGCTCCGGCGCGCCATCCGGGTGACTAGCGAGGCGCGGACGCCGGGCCGAGCGCACCATGACGGCGAGCTGATGGCCCAGAGCTAGGTTCTCAAGGGCTACGTCCTCTCGGGCTCGCAACGCGCTGCGCAGGGTGGTGAAGAGCAAAGAGATGTAGATGTTCATTGGCCAAACCCTCCCTGCAACAGACGCTGCGCGGGAGCTGGCCGCTAATCTACTACCACGTCTTCAGATACGGATTAGTTTTGCCCTCCCACAACGCTTAGCTTCGTTGGTACCTGCGCCAGCTCTTCAATGGCTACCTGCATCGCAGAAGCGGTCCTCTGCCCTGCAGCCCCGGCGGTTGAAGGCGCAAAATGCCCTCCCCAGGCCAGGTACACCGTCTCAGTCCGCGGCCGGATGCGGACATGGATCAGTTTGTCGGCAACACATGCGGTCGCTGGAACCGGGCCAGCAGGACTCTGCTCGAAGGTGGCGCCCCATACTCTTAGATGTCCACCACCCGCTGTGTTGTCCGCCGTCGTGGCCGGGTCATCCGGCCGCAAGAGCGCAGCGGCCGGGACGGCCCCGGGTGGGCCCGAACCTTCAAGGGCCCTCTCGATATCGACCACCCGGGTGTGATCAG
>JBGQEU010000021.1:0-10143 GCA_041496525.1 Dehalococcoidia bacterium | reverse complement strand
GCCCCGACTACTACGTCGACGTCACCGGCTACTTCGAGAAGAAGATCGCCGCGCTGCGCAGGCACAAGAGCCAGATCGGCCAGGCCCCGTTGCGGGAGCTCAAGAAGCGGCTGCGGGACCGCATGGCGGAGACCGGCAAGCAGGCAGGTCACAAGCTGGCGGAGGGCTTCCGCCGGATCACCTGGAGCTAGCGGAAAGAAGATGGAAGGCGTTTCTGGCACGGCGTTCTGGCTGGCTATCGTCGCGGCTGGCACCGCGACGCTGCTCTCGTGGTCGCAGTTGATCGGTGTGCGCCTGGTCGTGCGCCGCCTGCCTGTCCTGAGCTACGCCGAAGGAACGGCGGACGCCGGCGCCGGGCCCGCCGTGGCGACGTTAGAATCGAGCGACTCCGCCGGCGGCTGGCCGGAACAGCTCGGCCGGCTGATGGTGCCCGCCGCCTGGGCCACGCTCCTGCTGCTGGCCGTCTCGCTCGGCGCCCGCTGGGACGCTGTTGGCCACGCTCCGTGGTCCAACATGTACGAGTTCACGGTCGCCTTCGCCACCGCTATCTCGTTCTTTTACGTCGTCTTCGAGCGCGCATATGGCCGGGGCGAACACCGCCGCTCGGCCCGCGCCCTCGGCGCCCTGACGCTGCCGCTGGTGCTGACGATGCTGCTGATCTCGGCCGCCTTCTTCCCTGCGGACGTGCGGCCGCTGGTCCCCGCGCTGCAGAACCAGGACCTGCTGGCCATCCACGTGGCGACGATGATCCTGGCCTACGCCGCGCTCAGCGTCTCCTTCGCGGCCGCCGTTCTTTACCTGGTGCAGGGCGGCAAGCGGAACCGCTTCTCGCGCCTGCCGAGGGGCCAGGTCCTGGACGATGTGGCTTACCGCTCGGTGATGGTAGGGTTCCCGCTGCTGGCGGCGGGCGTTGCCCTGGGCGCCTACTGGGCGAATTCCGCCTGGGGACGCTACTGGGGCTGGGACCCCAAAGAGACCTCCGCGCTGGTGACCTGGCTGATCTACGGCATCTACCTGCACATGCGGGGGCTGCGCGGCTGGTCCGGCACTCGCTCCGCCGTCGTGCTCGTCGGCGGTTTCGCGGCGGTGCTGTTCACCTACTTCGTCGTCAACCTCTGGGTCTCCGGGCTGCACAGCTACGCCGGGGTCTAGGGCAGGGCGCGCAAGGTCGTCCTGGAACGAAACTCGGCCCTCGTCACTGTAGCGTTGCGTACCCCAGTTCTTGGTTGACATCTCTCGTCTACGTTGCTATCCTTACGCTTTGGTGTCCGGGTATTCGGCCCGGGCCACTGGATAGTCGGTCGGAAGACCTGGCCGAAGGAACCGGCGCCTCGCGGCTCGGGTTCGTGGGGCTGGCCAAATCTGGATCGGCCGAAGGTGCTTTCGGCCTTTTGTTTGGGCGAGAGGTAACAACGCAGTGCCAACGATTAACCAGCTAGTGCGAAAAGGGCGCAAGCCGATGGTCAAGAAGACCAAGGCTCCGGCCCTGCGTTTCCATTTCAACGCCCTGAAGAACCGGATGATCCGTGGTGACGGCAGCCCGCAGAAGCGCGGCGTCTGCACCAACGTCCGAACGGTCACGCCCAGGAAGCCTAATTCCGCCCTGCGGAAGGTAGCGCGTGTCCGTCTCACAAACGGGATCGAGGTGACCGCCTACATTCCCGGCGAGGGGCACACCCTGCAGGAGCACTCTGTCGTCCTCATTCGCGGCGGCCGGGTGAAGGACCTGGCAGGAGTGCGCTACCACATCGTGCGGGGCGCTCTGGACACTTCCGGCGTCCAGGGGCGGCAGCAGCAGCGCAGCAAGTACGGCACCCGGAAGACCGAAGGGTCCCGGTAGCCACGGGAGGCGTTAGAGTTGCCGCGCCGCGGTAAAGTAGTCCGCCATCGAACGCAACCGGATGCGAGGTATCACAGCGTCTGGGTGCAGACGATTATCAACAAGGTGATGAAGAACGGCAAGAAAAGCGTCGCAGAGCGCATCGTCTACCAGGCGCTGGCCCAAATCGGCGAGCGCACCAAGGAGGACCCACGGCAGGTCTTCGAGCAGGCGATGCGCAACGTGATGCCCGCCCTGGAAGTGCGGCCGCGCCGCGTCGGCGGCGCCACCTACCAGATCCCGCTGGAGGTGCGCCCCGCGCGCCAGACATCGCTGGCCATGCGCTGGTTGCTGGGAGCGGCCCGCGCGCGGGTCGGACGCCCGATGGCCGAGCGGCTCGCCGCCGAGATCACCGACGCTTATCGTGAACAGGGTGCGGCGATAAAGAAGCGTGACGACACGCACCGCATGGCCGAGGCCAACAAGGCCTTCGTGCACTACCGTTGGTAGCGCCAGTCCAGCCACGGCCATGGGTTAGCAATAAGGGCTCCAGGCATACGGAAGTGAGTGACATGAGTAACCCCGTGCCCATTGAGAGGGTACGAAACATCGGAATCATCGCGCATATCGATGCCGGCAAGACGACCGTCACCGAGCGGATCCTCTTCTACACGGGGATCACGTACAAGATCGGTGAGGTAGACGCCGGTACTGCCGTCATGGACTGGATGGCGCAGGAGCGAGAGCGCGGCATCACGATCACGGCGGCCGCCACTACCACGAGCTGGAAAGACTACCAGATCAACATCGTAGACACCCCCGGCCACGTCGACTTCACAGTCGAAGTAGAACGAAGCCTCCGTGTTCTCGACGGCGGCGTCGTTATATTTGACGCGGTAGCGGGCGTGCAGAGCCAGTCGGAGACGGTGTGGCGCCAGGCGGACCGCTACCACATACCCCGCATCGGCTTCGTCAACAAGATGGATCGCGTGGGGGCCGACTTCTGGAACGCCGTGGCGATGATCCGTGAGCGCTTGAACGCCCGCCCCCTGCCGGTCCAGATCCCCATGGGCCAGGAAGACGCCTTCGCCGGCGTCATCGACCTCGTGGACGGAGTGGCCATCACATTCCCTGAGGGAGAGAACGAAGCCAGCGTGGGCCCGATCCCGGCGGCGTTCCAGGAAGAGGCGAGACTGCGCCGCGACCAGCTCCTGGAACGCATCGCCGAGTCAGATGACCAGATGCTCATCAGCTACGTGGAGCATCACCCCGTCACATCACTAGAGTTGAAAAAGGCCATCCGCCGGGCAACGGTTGCCGGGCTGGTCACCCCCATCCTTTGCGGCTCGGCCCTGAAGAACAAGGGGGTGCAGCCGCTGCTGGACTCTGTCCTCGCTTACCTGCCGTCGCCGGTTGAGGTAGCGGCCGTCACCGGCCTGCATCCCAAGACCGGCGAGACGATCAGCCGCGAGCCCCGGGAGGACGAGCCGTTCTCCGCCCTCGCCTTCAAAGTGGTCGCCGACCCGTACGTCGGCCGCCTCGTCTACTTCCGCGTGTATTCAGGAACGGCCAAACAGGGCGCCATGATCCAGAACAGCACCCGCGGCCAGCGCGAGCGCCTGGGCCGCATCCTGCGCATGCACGCCAACCGGCGGGAGGACCTGGATTCGATCGGCGTTGGACAGATCGCCGCCACAGTCGGGCTGAAGCACACCTTCACCGGCGACAGTCTCTGCAACGAGGCTCACCCGATCCTGCTGGAGGCGATCAAGTTCCCCGAGCCCGTCATCGCCGTTGCCATTGAGCCGAAGACGAAAGAAGACCAGGAGAAGATGGGCGATGCGCTCACCCGGCTCGTCGAAGAGGACCCGACTTTCAAGGCCCGCTACGATCAGGAGACGGGCCAGACCATCATCTCCGGCATGGGCGAGCTGCATCTGGAGATCATCGTCGACCGCATGCTGCGGGAGTTCGGTGTGCAGGCGGACGTCGGCCGCCCGGAGGTGGCCTACAAGGAAACGATCACCCAGCCGGCGCGGGCGGAAGGCCGCTTCGTGCGACAGACAGGCGGCCGCGGCCAGTTCGGCGTTATCTGGGTGGAGACGGAGCCCCTGCCTCGCGGCTCCGGATTCGTGTTCGAGAACAAGATCATCGGCGGCGCCATCCCCAGGGAATACATCCCGGCCGTGGAGCATGGCGTCAAAGAGGCCCTGGACACCGGCGTGCTGGCCAACTATCCCGTCATCGACATCAAGGTGTCTCTGGTCGACGGCCAGTACCACCCGGTCGACTCGTCAGAGATAGCCTTCAAGATGGCAGGCTCCCTGGGAATACAGGAGGCCATGAAGCGCGGCAAGCCCGTCTTGCTGGAGCCGGTTATGAAGGTGGAGGCGGCGACGCCGGACGAGTTCTTCGGCGATGTCCTCAGCGACATCAGCTCCCGCCGGGGCCAGGTCGTGGACGTGGACCACCGCGGCCACCTGCGCGTGATCACGGCCCACATCCCGCTGGCCGAGACGTTTGGCTACGCGACGACGCTGCGCTCCATCACGCAGGGCCGGGCCAGCTACACCATGGAGTTCGATCACTATCAGGAAGTCCCGGCGTCCATCGCCGACCAGGTAGCGGGCAGGATGCAGGGAGCGGTACGGAGATAAACGATGGCGCGCCAGAAGATCCGCATCCGTCTCAAGGCCTTCGACCACCGCATACTGGACCAGTCGGCGGTGCTCATCGTGGAGGCGGCGGAGCGGACGGGCGCTGCCGTGGCCGGCCCCATACCCCTGCCCACCGAGCTCGAGAAGTTCTGTGTCATCCGCTCCCCGCACATCGATAAGGACTCGCAGGAGCAGTTCGAGATCCGCACGCACAAGCGTCTAATCGACATCCTGGAGCCCACCTCCAAGACCGTCGACGCGCTGATGCGCCTGCAGCTCCCGTCCGGCGTGGACATCGAGATCAAACTATGAGCATCGAGGGCATTCTGGGACGCAAGATCGGCATGACCCAGCTCTTCGAGCCGGACGGCACGGCCGTGCCTGTCACCGTCATCGAGGCCCTTCCCTGCACGGTCGTGCAGGTTAAGACCCACAAAGAGGACGGCTACGAAGCTGTGCAAGTGGGATTCGGCTCCCGTAAGCGCGTGACCTCGCCGCTCAAGGGGCACATGAAGGGGCTGGGCCAGTTCCGGTACCTGCGAGAGCTGCACGTTGATGACATTGGCAAGTGGCAGGTCGGCCAGAAAGTCGGCTGCGAGATCTTCGAGCCGGGCGACCTTGTCGACGTATCGGGGGCTGCCAAGGGCCATGGTTTCGCGGGCGTCATGAAACGCCATGGCTTCCACGGCGGGCCGAAGACCCACGGCCAGTCGGACCGGGCGCGAGCACCGGGTTCCATCGGCTCTGGTACCGACCCCGGCCGTGTGATCAAGGGCATGAAGATGGCGGGCCATATGGGAACCAATCAGTCAACCGTGAAGAGCTTGAAAGTCGTGCGCTCCGATCCCGCAAAGGGGATTCTCATGGTGCGCGGCGCGGTCCCGGGTAACGAGGGCGTTCTCCTGAAAGTCCGGCGCTCGGCGCGGGGGAAGGCCAAGCGATGAATCTTCCGGTCCGCAACATAGAAGGCAAGGAAGTGCGCTCCCTGGAGGTGGACGACAGCGTCTTCGGCATCCAGCCGAACCAAGCCGTGCTGCACCAGGCGTTCGTCATCCAGCGCAATAACCAGCGCTGGGGCACCGCCAACACCAAGACGCGGGGCGAGGTACAGGGCAGCACCCGCAAGATCCGCGCCCAGAAGTACACCGGGAAGGCGCGCGCCGGGAGCAACCGGTCGCCGACCAGGGTGGGCGGCGGCATAGTCTTCGGCCCGCGCCAGCGCGATTACTCGCAGAAGATGCCAAAGAAGATGCGGCGCCTCGCCATCCGCTCGGCGCTGTCGGGCAAGGCGGCTGACGGTCAACTCGTGGTCATCGACCGCCTGTCGCTGGATGCGCCGAAGACGAAGGAGATCGTCCGCCTGCTGCACGCCGTCGGCATGCAGCGCTCCGCATTGCTTGTCACGGCGCAATCGGACCGGACGGTGCTGGCCAGCGTCCGCAACCTGCAAAAGACAAAGGTGCTGCCGGCGGCGCACCTCAACGTCGTCGATATGGTGAACCACGCCGGCTTGCTGATGACCGAGGAGGCCGTGCGGCAGGCCGAACGATTGTGGGGCCGCCGGCCGAAGGTTGAGATGGCGCCTGTCGAGGAAGAACGCCCGGCGGCCAAGCCCCGGCGGGCCGCCAGGGCCGTCATCGCGCCCGTCGAGGAGAAGCGCCCGGCGGCGAAGCCCCGGCGGGCCGCCAAGGCTGTCATCGCGCCCGTCGAGGAGAAGCGACCGGCGGCGAAGCCCCGGCGCGCGCCGAAAGCGGCGGCCGCGGCCATTGTTGTCACAGAAGCAACGCCAGAGAAGGCGGCCAAAGTTAAGGCGCCGAGGGCGAAGGCGCCGGCACAGGCGCGCAAGGCGCCCACCGCGACGAAGCGGCCGTCTGTTGAGGTAGCGGCTCCAGCGGTGGCAGAGAAGCCGAAGCGGGCGCCTCGCGCGGCGGCCAAGCCGGCCGCCCGCAAGGCGGCGGCCCCGAAGGCACCGAAGGCAGAGGCCAAAGCGCCGCAGCCGCGGCGGACGAAGAAGACCCCAGAGGGTGAGGCTTAGCCGTGCCGAAACAGCTGCACCCCCTGGCCGTCCTCGTGCGGCCGCTGATCACGGAGAAGGCTACGCGCCTGGGAGGCGAGAACAAATACGCCTTCGAAGTGCAGCGCCACGCCAACAAGCCGCAGATCAAGGAGGCGGTGGAGAAGGCCTTCGACGTGAAGGTCTCCTCGGTCAACGTGATGACGATGAAGGGGAAGCCACACCGCGTACGCGGCAACCGCACCAAGCATGGGCCTGACTGGAAGAAGGCTGTGGTGACACTGGCGGAAGGCAACAAGCTGGAGCTATTCGAGGGCGTATAGAATGGCCATTAAACAATTCAAACCCACCTCACCCGGGCGTCGTGGCGCCAGCGGGCCCTCGTTCGAGGAGATTACCCGCTCCAAGCCGACGAAGTCGTTGCTGGCGCCGCTGCGCAGGCAGGGCGGCCGCAACAACCAGGGCAAGATCACCGTCCGGCACCGCGGCGGCGGCGCCAAGCGCCGGCTGCGGCTCATCGACTTCCGGCGAGACAACTTCGGCGTTCCCGGGAAGGTTGCGTCCATCGAGTATGACCCGAACCGCTCGGCCCGCATCGCCCTCGTGCACTTCGCCGATGGCGATAAGCGGTACATCATCTGGCCCGCCGGGCTTAAGGTGGGCGACACGGTGACGTCCGGGCCGGAGGCGGAGATCAAGCTGGGGAACGCGCTGCCGTTCAAAGCTATCCCGGCCGGTACGGTTATTCACAACCTGGAGCTCCACAAGGGCAAGGGCGGGCAGCTGGTGCGCGGCGCCGGCGGCGCCGCACAGCTGCTGGCGCGAGAAGAGGACTACGCCCTTGTGCGGCTGCCCTCCGGCGAAGTCCGTCGCATATTCGCCGAGTGCATGGCGACGGTGGGCCAGGTGGGAAACGTGGAGCACAGCCAGATCAAGCTGGGCCGCGCCGGCCGCACACGTCACAAGGGCCGCCGCCCGCACGTGCGCGGCTCTGTGATGAACCCCCGGGACCACCCTCACGGCGGCGGCGAGGGCCGCGCCCCGATCGGCCTTCCTGGACCCAAGAGCCCCTGGGGCAAGCCAACGCTGGGCTACCGGACGCGCCGCCGCAAGGACACCAATAAGTACATCGTGCGGCGAAGGTACGAGGTCTAAAGATGTCGAGGTCAACCAAGAAGGGGCCGTACGTAGACCCCAAACTGATGAACAGGGTGCTGAAGTTGCAGCAGTCAGGCCAGAAGGCCGTCCTCCGCACCTGGGCCCGGCGTTCGACGATCCTGCCGGAGATGGTGGGGCTGACCATCGCCGTGCACGACGGCCGCCGGCACGTGCCGATCTTCATCACCGAGAACATGGTCGGTCACAAGCTCGGCGAGTTCGCGCCGACGCGCACGTTCCGGGGGCACACCAGCCGCTCAGCGCAGGTGGCGCAGGTCAGGAAGAAGTAGCGTGGTAGAAGTCAGAGCGTTCGCTCGCGCCGCACCGGTCGCGCCCAAGAAGATGCGCATCATCCTGAACGAGGTGCGCGGCAAGCGCGTGGACGAGGCCATGGCCCTGCTGCGCTTCATGCCCACGCCGCACGCCCGCCTGGTCGCCAAGGCCGTGCGCTCAGCGGCGGCTAACGCGGAGAACAACTACAACATGGAGCCGCGCAACCTGCGCGTCACCCGCGCCTACGCGACCGACGGCGAGCGCCTGCGGCGCATGAGCCCGCGCGCCCGCGGCCGGGGAGACATGATTCACCGGCGGCGCACCAACATCACCATAGTGGTCGAAGAGGAAAGCTAGGATGGGCCAGAAAGTACATCCGCATGGGTTCCGTCTGGGCTACATCTACGATTGGAACAGCAAGTGGTACGCGGACCGCAACTACACAGAGATGCTGCATGAGGACCTCACCATCCGCCGGACCATCGCCGGGATGCTGCCCGATGCCGGCATCGCCAAGGTTGAAATCGAGCGCAACGCCAACCAGGTCACGGTAACAATTCACACCGCCCGACCGGGCATAGTGATTGGCCGCGGCGGCCAGCGAGTGGACGAGCTGCGCGGCAATCTGGAGAAGGCGAGCGGGCGCAAGGTGCGTGTCAACATAAACGAGGTGCGCATGCCGGAGGTAGAGGCGCCGCTGGTGGCCAGGGCAGTCGCTGAACAGATCGAGCGCCGCGTGTCTCACCGGCGGGCGATCAAGCAGGCGGCGCTGCGGGCCATGCAGCGGGGGGCCCAGGGCGTGCGGATCAAGATCTCCGGGCGCCTGGGCGGCGCCGACATGTCCCGCAAGGACCAGGAGCGGCAGGGTCGCGTCCCCCTGCACACCCTGAGGGCCGATGTGGACTACGGGACGTCCGAGGCCCGAACCACGTTGGGCAGGATCGGCGTGAAGGTCTGGATATACAAGGGCGACATCATCACTGAGCGCACGGCGCCGCCGCGCGCCGCCGAGGCCGAGGAGAGTGCTGAGCCCGCGGAAGAGAAGCCCGCCCCGGCGGCGGCCACGGCCGCAGCGGAGCCGGAAACCGCTCCGGAGCCGCCGTCCCAGCCGGTGGAGGACAAGGAAGCGGATGCTACAGCCTAAGCGGACGAAGTATCGCAAGATGCAGCGCGGCCGCCGGCGTGGCCTGGCCAGCTCCGGCAACGCCGTCGACTTCGGCGACTATGGGCTGCAGGCCCTCGCCCCGTGCTGGATGACGGCCCGCCAGATCGAGGCCGGCCGCCGCGCCATCACCCGCTATGTGCGCCGTGGCGGCAAGCTGTGGATACGCGTCTTTCCGGATAAGCCGATAACCAAGAAGCCCCTGGAGGTGCGCCAGGGCAGCGGCAAAGGCCCCGTGGAAGCCTGGGTGGCCGTGGTCAGGCCCGGCCGCATCATCTACGAGATCTCCGGCGTGAAGGAGGAGACCGCGCGCGAGGCGATGCGCCTGGCCGCCCACAAGCTGCCGGTGGCTACCCGGTTCGTGTCGCGCGAGGAGATATAGCCATGGCCAAGAAGCTCAAGACGAAGACACAGGACATCCGTAAGCTGTCCGAGGCAGACCTGGGAAAAGAGATCGAAGAGTCTTACCGGCGGCTGTTCTCCATCCGTCTCCAGAAGGAGACTCTGCAGTTGACCAACCACCGGGAGCTGCCGCGTATGCGCAGACTGATCGCCCGGCTGAAGACCCTCCAGCGGGAGCGCCAGCTGGCCAGGTTGGCCGGCGCCCGAGGAGCGGCGCAATGACGAAGCAGGGCCAGTCCGGCGGCCGCAAGGTCCGCGAAGGGACCGTCGTGAGCGACAAGATGGAAAAGACCGTCCTCGTCGCCATCGCGTCGAACATCCGGCATCGCCTGTACCGGAAAACCGTCCGTCGCGTCAGACGGCTGATGGCGCACGACGAGAGCAACGAGGCCCACCTGGGCGACCGCGTGCGCATTATCGAGTCGCACCCGGTATCCCGCCACAAGAGGTGGCGCGTGATAGAAGTCCTGGTGCGGGCCGAGCTGCCCGAAGTGGCGCCTGAATCGATAGACCTCGATCTCCTGTCCCACGTCTGCCTCGGACCGCTTACGGATGTCCTGTGTCTTCGTCTTGAGCTTCTTGGCCATGGCGATATCTCCACGCGCGACACGAACCGGGTAGCCACCGGCAGCTTGTGGGCGGCCAAGCGCATCGCCTC
>JBGQEU010000020.1:0-10571 GCA_041496525.1 Dehalococcoidia bacterium | reverse complement strand
TGTCGGCCAGGGCGTGGGCACCGGCCTGCGCACCTTTGGCCAGCTCGGGCTCACCGGCATCCCCATCACCAACGTCGAGCTGGCCTGCGCCAGCTCCTCCCGCGCCGCCATGCTCGCCGCCGAGGGCATCGCCTCCGGCCTGTATGACCTGGCCATGATCATCGGCGTTGAGAAGATGGAGCGCGGGCTCCTGGCGGGAGTGGGCGGCGCCGAAGGAGGATACAACCAGTCAATGGGTATCAACCTCATGCCTGCCATCTACGCCATGTGGGCGCAGCAGCACATGCATCGTTACGGCACGAAGCGCGAGCACTTCGCCAAAGTGTCGGAGAAATCCCACCGCAACGGCGCCCTGAACCCCAACGCCCAGTACCAGAAGGCACTGAACCTGGAGGACATCCTCAACTCCCGCATGGTGGCCGACCCCATCACCCTCTACGAGTGCTCACCGACTACCGACGGCGCCTCCGCCGTCGTCCTGGCGTCAGAGAAGCGCGCCCGGCAGCACACGTCCAGGCCCGTGTATTTCGACACGTGGGTGGGCGGCACGCCGAAGTACGAACGCGGCGAGAGCGACCTTTCCGAGGGCCCGAACGCCGTCCTGGCCCGCCAGGCCTACGAGAAGGCGGGGCTGGCGCCGGAGGACATCGACGTCGCGCAGGTGCACGACGCCTTCAGCCCCGGCGAGGTCTTCCTGGCGGAGGACCTGGGCTTCTGCCCGCATGGCGAAGGCGGCCCCTTTATCTGGGAAGGCAACACCGAGATCGGCGGGCGCATCCCCATCAACACGGACGGCGGCCTCCTCTCGCGCGGCCACCCCATCGGCGCCACGGGCGGCGCCATGATCACGGAGCTGACGCTGCAGTTGCGCGAGCAGGCCGGGCCGCGTCAGGTCGACGGGGCCAGGACCGCGCTGATGCACAACGCCGGTATCGGCGGCGTCAACATCATCGTTCTCAAGCGATAAGGGAGGCCTTCTGCCGGCTGCGCCTTGCCCACAAGGATGGGCAGCGCATGGTCTCCTACCACGCCACCGGGAAGACGCTGTGCTTTCCCTTGAGCCTCTTCAGTTCCACCTTTCGCGCCTCGCCGAAGGCGAACTCCCCGGCGCTCTCCGTCAGGTTCTTCAGCAGCGCCGACACCAGGATCTCACCGCCCTGAGCCTGCCCAGCGACGCGCGCGGCCAGGTTGACGTGCTTCCCAAAGAAGTCCTCGCCCTCCTTGATCGCCTCGCCCGTGTGCAGGGTCACGAGAAAGTATACCCCCGCTAGCCCAGTCGGTAGATGGCAAAGGCTCCCACCGGTGAGATCGTGAAAAAGGGAACAATGGCCTATGCCAAGGGGCCATATGGCCGTCGGTATAGACACCCCCTTCGGCGGTTCAATAGTATGGGGCTAACGATCGTGCGCGACGCCATGAAATTTGGCCTTCGTCGTGTGCCGATAGTCACTGACTGGTTGATCAGTTGCGTTGACGGGCCTGCGGGGGGAGACGTGAGGACATGAGCCTAGACCGCCTCAAGTGGTTCACTATCGTTCTCCCTATTGCCTTCATGGCCGCCCTCCAGATATGCCTGATGTTTGTCCTGGAACCGCAACTGGGACACACCTCAGGCCACGCCGTCGCTGTTGCCGTCGTTGCGGCCGCGGTGGTTGTCTTCTCCACCACGATCTTCAGAGCGTTGGGCCGCATGCAGCAGAAGATTGTGCGCCAGAACGAGGAGCTGTCAGCGCTGAACGCCGTCGGCCAGGCAGCCAGCGGCTCTCTAGACCTGCAGGCGACCATCACGAGCGCGCTGGACACCGTCACCGATGTCACTCAGGCCAGCGCCGCCGAGATCATCATCGCCAGCGACACGCCGGGCGAACCGCCGCTGACATTCGCCAGAGGGGCCGCTGGCGGACTGGAGAGGCTGGACGCTGTCCTGGATCTGGGGGCGACCGGCGAGGGCGTCGATGCATCCAGCGGGGACGTCCAAATTATCGACCTCCGGCAGAGACAGGGGGCAGCGGCTGCGCCCGCCATAACCGGCGGATTCCCAATCTGCGCCCGCGTTCCCCTGAGGGCCCAGAACACGTCGTTCGGCGTCATGAGGCTCCTGGCCGGTGAAGACAGCCAGCTAGCCTCCGAGGGGAGCGCCAGGTTGCTTGCCGCCATGGGCAACCAGTTGGCCATCGCAATCCAGGCCAATCACCTCTTTCACGATGTCCTGCGCCGGGGGAAGGAGGCCCAGGCCCTCTACGAGATTGGGCTGGAGATAACGTCCCTTCAGGACATCCAGAAGATCCTGGACACCATCGTGGACCAGGCCCGCGAGATACTGGGCAGCGAGACGGCAGCCCTGTGCCTGGCCCGCGACAACGATCGCGGGCTGAGGCTGGCCGGATGCAGCGGACCCCCCGACGCCTTTCCGCGGGCGCCGAGTCAAGTCACGCCCCTGCCCCTCACGATCGTGCCCGAGCGGCCCACGGATCTGGACCCGGACGCGCCCTGCATGGCGCTGGCCGCGGGGTACCGCGTCTCTCATCTGTCGGCGCCGCTGCGCGTGGGCACGGCCGTGATCGGCGAACTGTGCGTCTCCAGCCGCACGCCGCGACGCTTCGCCGAGCGGCACCGAGAACTGCTGGCCAGACTCGCCGATATGGCCGCCATCGCCATCAACAACGCCCGCCTCCTGGAGGCAGAGCGGCACATGGCCGTGTTGGAAGAGAGGGAAAGACTGGCCCTGGAGATGCATGACAGTCTGGCTCAAGTCCTGGGCTACCTTCACCTCAAGGCTCTGACCACCAAGCGCACCCTCGCCCGCGGGCTCGTGGCCAAGGTGAAGGAAGAGCTTGACGATATGGCCACCATGGCCCACGAGGCTTACCTTGATGTGCGGGAGGCCATCCTGGCCTTGAGAGAGGCCTCATCGCCGGCCGCCGGCATCGTCGCCACCCTCACGGAATATCTCCAGAAGTTCAGCCGCCAGGCCGGCATCCACGCGGAGATCGAAGTGGAAGAGGGCCAGACTCCGCAGTTTTCGTCCGAGGCAGAGGTCCAGCTGATCCGCGTCGTCCAGGAGGCCCTGACGAACGTGCGCAAGCACGCCAACGCGGAGAAGGTGTGGATACGGATTGGCCGCCAGAACGGCGACACGAGCATCTGTATAGAGGACGACGGGCAGGGCTTCGATACGTCTAGTCTTCAAGAGGACGCTCAACGCTTTGGCGTAAGGACGATGAAGGAACGTGTGGAAGGCGTGGGCGGCCGGTTCGAAATCGCGTCCAGCCTTGGCAAAGGCACAACGGTATCTATACACTTCCCCATAGCGGAAGGAGACGGCGATGAGTCCAGTGAGGATCCTTCTCGTGGACGATCAGCTCCTGTTCAGGAAAGGTCTGCGGACCCTGATAGAGGAGCAGGACGACATGGAGGTCGTCGGCGAAGCGTCTGATGGGTTACAGGCCGTGGAGATCGCCCGGGCCGTCACGCCGGACCTGGTGCTGATGGACATCCATATGCCCATCTGCGGCGGCGCGGAGGCCACCCGCCTGATCAAGAGCGAGCACCCCGAGACCAAGGTCGTCGCCCTGACGGTCTCCGATGAAGACCAGGACTTGTTCGAAGCCATTAAGAGCGGCGCGGAAGGATATCTTCTCAAGGACCTGCGGCCGGAAGAGCTGTTCGACCTCATACGCGGTGTGCTCAAGGGGGAGACCCCGATCTCTCCCGCCGTGGCGGGCAAGCTCCTCAACGAATTCCGCCGGCAGCCCTGGCGTGACACGTCCCAGACAGCGGGATGGGATCTGACCGCCCGCGAGCTAGACGTGCTGCAGCTCGTCACCGAGGGGCTGAGCAACGCCGAGATCGCCGCCCGCCTGTACATTGTGGAGGGCACCGTCAAGAACCACCTGCACAACATCCTGGAGAAGCTGCACCTGGACAACAGGCTGCAAGCCGCCACCTACGCCATTCGCGAGGGCCTGGTAGAGCCGCCCAAGAAGCCGGGAACATAGCGGCCCCCGCCGGGCCTATGCCCATTGGTCCATATGCCGCCCTGTATCCTCAGCTACAGACCCGGCGGGACCGGCCTTCCTGAATAGCCCCGTGCTGGAAGGCGCCACTTCTATTCCTTGAATCTACCGACCAGCCGATGGTGTCCGTTGCCGTCAGTGCGTAGGATTGGGGAAAGGCTGTGAGTACACGATCAATGCGCAGACCACGCGTCGCCGTCCTCTACGTTCACCCCCTGTTCGGGCAGGGCATCGCTCAATTGCTGCTCGCCGATAAGGAGTTGGAGGTCATCTGCCTCAGTGCCAGCCTCGGTGAGGCGCCGGCGCAATTGAAGCGGCTGCGCCCGCACGCCATCGTGGTGGAAGGGTGCGAAGAGGGCGATTCCCTGCGCGACCTCGTCCAGGACCTCCCCCCAGCCGTGTTCATTCGCGTCCACCTGGAAGACAACGTCATGGACGTCTACCAGAGCCGCCAGATATTGACGGCCCGCCCGGAGAACCTCGTGGAGGCCATCTACCTCGGTTTCAAGCGGCGCGGACACGCCCAGGTCAGCCTGAGCCTCACGAAGCCCGAACCCTAGCCCACGCAACCCCCGATGCCGCCGCCTCTTCACCCGTAATCCGGGCGTGTTGGCCCATCTTGCATAGACACTGACTATACCAAAAACGTGCCCGTCGATTCATGCTCTATAGCCGCCCCGCCAGCACGATTGAACCAAACGGAGATATGTTCAGCGCTGCCAGCGGGGGGTATCCGAGGATGACAGCATGATTACGCGGCTCAAGCACCGGCTACCCGACGCTAACGAGACACTACTGAACCGCCTCATCATCTGGTCGGCGGCTCTCCTGGTGCTCGCCATCGCGGCCTTCGCCGCCTATTACTACCTGGACCAGCGGGGATCTACGCCTGCGGGCCAGGAAACCATGCAGCGCCAGCTCAGCCAGTACGAGCAGGTGGTGCGAGACGACCCCAATAACATCACCAACCGCCTGGCCCTGGCGGACGCCTACTACAGCCTCCAGCGCTACAACGATGCCGTCCCTCAGTACGAAGCCGCCCTGGTGATCAACGCCCAGAGCACGCTTGCTCACCTGGGCCTGGGGCGCGCCAAGCTCGGCGCCGGCGACGCCCCCGCCGCTTCCGCCAGCCTCCAGTGGATCATCGACCAGTCCCAGACGGCCGACATCGCGGGTGAGGTGGTGCAGAGTGCATATTACTATCTCGGCAGCATAGCCTTGGACCAGCAGAAACCCGGCGAAGCTATCGAGCGGCTGACCCAGGCCACCAACATCGAGCGGAGCGACTCCGACGCCTGGTACCTGCTGGGCACCGCTTACATCCAGACCAGCCAGCTGGATGAAGCCGTCGACGCGCTCACAAAGGCGGTCCTCTTCGTTCCCGACTTCACCGAGGCTTACGGGAAGCTGGCCCAGGTGTACGACCTGAAGGGCGCCCGGGCCGAGGCACTCTACGCCCGGGGCATGATGGCTTACTCGCTGGGGCAGCTTCAGGACGCTGCCACGCAGCTCCAGGACGCCGCCAGCGCTTCACCTACCCTGGCGGACGCTTACGCCGGCCTGGGCATGGTTCGCGAGACCCAGGGCCAGCGGGACGCGGCCATGGCCGCCTATCAGCAGGCCTTAGATCTGAAACCAGACCACTTCAACGCCAAAAGCGGGCTGGCCCGCCTGAGCGGATTGGGGTCAGCCAACTCGTCGGGGACGGAACTCCCGCCGAACCACCCAGTAGACCAAGGTAGCGGCGGTAGCCAACAGGGGGTGACGCCATGAGCACTGCGGACTGGCAACAGCCTGCGGGGATTCCCCCCAGCAGTTCTGGGGCGCCTCGCCGGGGCATCTGGGTCAAGCTGGCCATCTTCCTGATCATTCTGGCCATTCTGGCCTGGGTCATACTGCTCGCCACCGACTACTTCAAGACCGGACAGCCCATCACTGACCTTGGCCCCCTGCCCAATCCGGTGGCCGACCTGCTCAACAAGCCTTCATTCCGATACGTGACCTCCGTCGAAGGCGTTCAGAGCCCATTGGGCGTGGCCATCGGAAAGGATGGCCGGGTTTACGTTACTGAGTCCAGCGGCGAACGGAAGGTCCACATCTTCAACAGCCTCGGGCAGGAAGTGGGGGCCTTCGCGCCACCCGCCACCGAGGTGCCGGACCCCGTTCCCGTCTACGCCGCCGTGAGCCCCATCACCGGCGACGTCTACGTCAGCGACCGCGGAGCGGCCGCCATCTTCACCTTCACGGCCGATGGGGCTTTTCAGGGCGCGGTCACCCCTCCGGCGGGGTTTGAGGGCTGGCACCCCCTGGGGCTGACCTTCGATGAGGCGGGAAACCTCTACGTGGCGGACGTGACGCCTGAGAAGCACCGGGTGATCGTCCTGGACCCCCAGGGCCAGTTCAAGCTCAGCTTCGGCAGCCAGGGCGAAAAGGACGGACAGTTCTGGTATCCAAACGGGGTCGCCGTCGACTCCCAGGGACGAATCTTCGTGGCCGACAGCAACAACGGCCGTATGCAGGCCTTCGACAAGGACGGCCAGTTCCTGTTCAAGATCAGCCGCGGCATGAGCGCGGGCGACCTCTCCCTGCCTCGCGGCATCGCGATCGATAGCGAGAACCGGCTGCTCATAGCCGATACCTCCCGCGGGGCCGTGCAGGCCTACGAAATCTCCGACTCCGCGGGCTTTGATCCAGGGAGCGCGCCGGTTAAGTTCCTGGGCGCCTTCTCAGGTTCGGAGGGCACCGGAATCTACCTCGGGTTCCCGAACGGCCTGGCCCTGGACGGCCACGGGAACGTCTACGTAGCAGATAGGGCAAACAACCGCGTCCAGGTATGGAAGTACTGACATCCCACCATGCGCAATTTTTTCCGGCCAGGGGGGGCAGTTCCAGGGAGGCGTGGCCATGGTCCTCACTGCCAGAATGCCAAGGGAAGGAGGTGAAATATGAAGAAGACGACTATATTAGCCGGCGTTGTGGCCGGACTGGCGGTGGCGTTGCTGGCAGTACTGGGTAGCGGCGGTGGGACGGCCTCCGCGGACGGAGGGCCACACGTAGCCAGCGTCGGGGACGCAACGCCGGACAAGTGCGCCGGCTGCCACCGCATCCACACCGGTCAGACCGATAAGCTGCTGAAGGCGGCAGGCACGATACAAGGTTTCTGCTACACGTGCCACGGCAACGGTGGCCCGGGTTCAGACCTGGCGGTGCAGGAAGGGACATACTACGGCGAGACCACTCCCGGTGTGTACCCAGGCCCAATTCCGCCCAACACGGCTAAGCCTCCAGCGACCGACGTGGGGCTGAGAGCGGGCGGCTTCGAACATGCCCGCATCAACACCACCGACTCGACCAACTCCAGTGACAACCCCGGGGCCGTTACCATCGGCGTGGGAGCCATCCAAGACACCAAGTCCTACCATGCCATCGACGGAACGCTGGGAGGGACGCTGTGGGGCAACGGCGCGCCAGGTACGGGGAAGGGTCCCGACTACACGCTCGAGTGCACGTCGTGCCATGACCCCCACGGCAACGGCAACTACCGCATCCTCAGGCCGATCGTCCCGGACGATAACCCATTGCCTGCGGGTGTTACAGCCGGACCGGGTGTTACGATCGCTGACCCGGCTGACCCATAGGTCTACACCACCAGTAACTACTTCGCCATGGGCCAGACTGGAATGGCGAACATCCTGAAGGACACGTCAGCCTGGTGCAGTCAGTGCCACACCCGCTACCTGGCGACGCGGCGGGCGCCCGGACCCACGCCCCCCGCATGCAACCTCGATGCCAGCCGCCAGTGCAGCGGCGATGCCATCTTCAACTACCGGCACACCAGCTCCGGGTACGGGTACAGCAGCACCGGGGTCGGGTCGCTCAAACCCATGGCTTGTATCACCTGCCACACCGCGCACGGCAGCAACGCGCAGATGACGGGCGACTACTCGAAAGCCGTTCCGTGGCCGGGTGGCGGCCTCGTCAACCCAGCAAACGACACTCAACGCGCCAGCCTGCTCAAGATGGACAACCGCGGGATGTGTAAGAAGTGTCACGGGAATAAGTAATAGCGATCGGGAACCGGAGGGAGGACAGCCTCCCCTTCCTCCGGAGATCGCCTCCCAGGCACCGGCCCTTGGGGCTGGTGCCAGAGAAAGGAGGTGGAGGAATGAAAAAGGCGTTACTTATAGGTGCTGCCGCCGGCCTGGCAATAGCGCTGCTGACGCTTGTGGGTGCGAGCACGCAGAAGGCATCGGCGGATGCCGGGCCCCATGTCGCGTCCACCGGCGCCACACCTGACAAGTGCGCCGCCTGCCACCGCATCCACACGGGCCAGACGGACAAACTCCTCATCTCCGGTCCCACGGAGAAGGATTTCTGCTACACCTGCCACGGCTCGACGGGAGCCGGCTCGGACCTAGCGGTCCAGTCAGGGAAGTGGTACGGGAACGGGTCCGGCCCTCCGTACGGCAATCCGAAGAGCACGTTCGGTGCCTTGAGAGGGGGTGGGTTTGACACCGCCCTGATCAAGACCACCGACACCAGCCAAGATGTCATCGGGACCCTGACCACGGCCGCGACCACCCAGTCCTGGCATACCGTCGACGGGACGACGGCAGGTACCCTCTGGGGGAACGGCGATCCGAACTCAGGCGCCGGTCCCAGCTACACCCTCAGCTGCGGTTCGTGCCACGACCCCCACGGCAACGGCCAGTACCGGATCCTGAGGCCGATACCGGTCGGCGTCGTCGCGTCTGCCGCCAATGTGACGGACCAGGCGGACCCGAAGCACTACGGCGTTTCGAACTACCTGATGATGGGCGCCGACGTGTCCCTGTCCCAGATTTCCACCTGGTGCGCCACCTGCCACACGCGGTACCTGGCCAGTTCCACCGCCTACTCCGGCGACGCGATCTTCTCATACCGGCACATCAGCAACGGCAGCAGCAACCGTGCCTGTATCACCTGTCACGCCACACACGGCAGCAACGCGGCTATGACAGGCAGCTACTCTGCGGCGGTCCCCTGGCCGGGAGGCGGCAGCGGCACGACGGACAACAACAACAGCAGACTCCTGAAGATGGACAACCGGGGAATCTGCATCAAATGTCACTGGGACAAGTGAGTCCGGGAAGTTGAGAGACAGGTCTGGTGAAGAGGCCGAATAGGATGGCAGGGGCAATCGCCGTGGCCGCCGTAGTAGCGCTGGCCGGCCTCTGGGCCCTGTCTGCCCTAACGCCGGAGGCTGCTTCGGCGGACGGCCCCTTCACCAGCCCGCACCCCGGCAGCGGCGCCCTCACCGATAACTGCGCCGCCTGCCACCGGTCGCACACCGGCCAGAATACCAACCTGCTGAATAGCTCATCACCAGAGAGCACCTTCTGCTTCACCTGCCATGACGCGGCCGGCAGTGGCTCCAACTACAAGGTGCAGGCCGAATTCCAGGGTATTCCCGCCAACAATCCCGCCCAAGGGATCTACTATTCGCATCCGGCGACAACGGCATCTACTCACACCTCCGCCCGCGCGGATGAGTTCTCAAACCGAACCAACCGTCACTCCGAATGCGGCGACTGCCATGACCCCCACAAGGTCAACGCGGCGGCGCCGTCGCAGACAGCCAGCGGCTGGACGGTCTCCGGCGCCCTGGCCAACATCACCGGTGTGGCCAGGCAGGGCGGCAGCCTGGTCTGGACCGACCCAGTAGCCTCCGAATACCAGCTCTGCTACAAATGCCACTCCGGCTTCACGGGGCTCCCCAGCGGCAAGCTGGACAAGGCCGCGGAACTGGCGCCGTCCAACGCCTCTTACCACCCCGTGGAAGCGGCCGGTAAGAATGGAACCACCGCTATGGCCAACAGCCTGGCCGGCGGCAAGCTCTGGCGGTTCACGACATCCTCGACGATCCGTTGCACAAACTGCCACGGCAACTACCGGCTGGTGGGCGACCCGCCCGCCCTGAACACGCCCGCCAGCTCCGCCCGCCTGGCACCCCATGCCAGCGTCAACCGCGGCATCCTCATCGCTAACTACCGTAATCGACTGCTGAAGACGTCAACTGAGAACTACGGCACCAACGACTTCGCTCTCTGCTACCTCTGCCACAAGGAAGCCCCCTTCCAGGACACATCAGGAGACCCGCGAACCGATACGAACTACGGGCTGCACGGCTTCCACGTGGGCAGCATCGCCGACGAGCTTGGCGGCGGAGGCAGCAGCACCAACATCGATACTCCCTGGGCCGGACAAGGCAACGCTATCTGCGCGGAGTGCCATTACCGCATCCACGGCACCGCGCTGGCCCGGAGCGGCAACCAGAACTATCAGCGGGGCGTCAACTTCGCGCCCAACGTGCAACCCGTTGTAGGCGAGACGAGCCCACTCTGGTCCGGCCCGGCCAACAAGACTTGCACCCTGGTCTGTCACGGCAAGACCCATAACCCCGCGAACTACATCATCCCCACGCCCACTCCCATTCCGACTCCCGATCCCACTCCCCCGCCCACTCCCGATCCCACTCCCCTGCCCACCGAGACACCGATACCGTGATGGACGACG
>JBGQEU010000019.1:0-10612 GCA_041496525.1 Dehalococcoidia bacterium | reverse complement strand
TCATCCGCGAGGACAACAACGTATACGGGGGCGCGGTGAACATCGCGTCGCGGGTGGCGGGCGAGGCCGCTGCGGGCGAGACGCTGGTCTCGGCGACCGTGCGCGAGCTGGCGCGGACGTCGGCGGGCGTCTCGTTCGAGGACCGCGGGGAGCAGGCGCTGAAGGGGGTCTCGGAGCCGCTGCGCGTGTGGGCGGTGAGGGGAGGCGAGGTGTCATGACTCCGCTCGCCCTTCGACAGGCTCAGGGTGAGCGGATTAGTGTGATGGAGCCGCGCATCCAGTACGCCAAGACCAGCGACGGCGTGAGCGTCGCGTTCATCGAAGGGAGTGGCCGGCATGATCCTGGAGCAGCTTGAGGTCGAGAAGGCCGAGTTCGAGCGTCGCACCGGATGGCGGTTTAAGCCAGAGGGCCTCTGCAAGGGAGACGTGTGCGTACCCTCGTCAGACGCTCCCGGCGACCGGATCGACGTGCGCGCGATTGCCGGGCGCCTGAACATGCCGCTGGTCCACGATGAGGACGTGGCGCTCTGGTGCCTGGGGCCGGAATCGGGCGGACGCGCCCTCCCCAGCGTCGAGGCGCCGGATCTGACGCTGCCGGACGTCCGTGGCGGGGAGTGCCGGTTGAGTTCGCTGCGCGGTCAGAAGGTGTTGCTCGTCGCCTGGGCCTCGTGGTGAGGCTGCCGCTTTGACCTGCCCGGGTGGCAGGCGCTCCGCACAGAGCTGCATCCCAAGGGGCTGGAGATCGTCACCGTCGCCCTCGACATGAATGCCGAGGGCGCACGGCTCTTCGTGGAACGCGCAAACCCCGAACACCCCTCGCTCATCGACTCGGCGCACGTCGTCGATGAGTTGTTCGGGATCACCAACGTCCCGATGGCGGTGTGGATAGACGAGGATGGGATGATCGTGCGGCCGCCCGAGCCTGCCTTCCCCGGTCGGCCCACCTACCTGGGTGGCGAGGTGCCGGCCGGTCTCCCGCCCCGCCTGCGCGAAATGCTGGAGGAGGCCAGAAAGATCCGCATCGAGCCTGAGAAGTACGTAGCTGCTCTGCGGGACTGGGTGAGCCGTGGGAAGGACAGCCCGTATGCCCTGCCACCGCCGGAAGTGGTGCGCCGGAGCCGGGGCCGGCCCAGAGAGGAGGCGGAGGCCGCCGCCCACTTCGAGCTGGGCCAGCATCTGTACCAGGCGGGCAACGTGGACGCCGCCGTCCGCCACTTCCGCCAGGCGCACCGCCTGCAGCCGGACAACTGGACGTACAAGCGCCAGGCCTGGAGCCTGGCTGACCCTCTCCAGGGGCCTACAGACATCTACGACAGCGACTGGCTGACCGACGTCGTCAAGATCGGCGCGGAGAACTACTATCCGCCGCTGCAGATGGACTAGCCGCCGGACAAGCGGTGGACGCCGCCTCGCGCCTGGTGTTATACAGGGATGCGCCGTCCCTTGCGGCCGGCGCATCTGGCCGGCCAGGCCGCTGACACAGACAGGACTCAGCTGGGATAGCGAAGGAGAGCCACGATGACGACGAAGGTTGATGAGGCCGCCGGTGGCGCCGGGCAGACCTCAGGCGGGCCCCGTGGGGTAGCCCTGGTAACCGGTGCATCCTCCGGGCTGGGCGAAATCTTCGCCCGGCGGCTGGCCCGCAAGGGCTACGAACTGGTGTTGGTGGCGCGCCGCCGCGATCGCCTGGAGCGACTGGCGGAGGAGATAACAAACGCCGGCGCCGCCGCCCCCGAAGTCATGGAGGCCGACCTCTCGCGTCCCGAGGGTGTGGCGCGTGTCGAAAAGCGGATCGGCGGCGGAGACGTGGCGATGCTGGTGAACTGCGCCGGCTTCGGCACGCTGGGCGAGTTCGCGCAGCTGCCGGTCGAACGGGAGCTGGAGGAGATCGACGTCAACGTGCGGGCGCTGGTGCGGCTCAGCCACGCCGCCCTGGAGCAGATGGCCAAGCAGAGGCGCGGCGCCATCATCAACGTGGCGTCAACGGGCGCCTTTCAGCCGGTCCCGTACATGGCCACTTACGCCGCCACCAAGGCCTTCGTGTTGCACTTCTCGGAGGCGCTGCATGAGGAGGCAAAGAAGTACGGCGTCACCGTCACCTGTCTCTGCCCCGGCCCTGTCAAGACCGAGTTCCAGCAGGTGTCCGGCGTCCGCCAGGAGCGGCTGCGCCTCGGCTGGACCAGCGCCGAGAAGGTGGTGGCCACGGCGCTGAAGGCGGTGGCCGGCGGCAAAGCCATCACCGTCCCCGGCGGCTTCAACCAGATGACGGCAATGACCACCCGGTTCGCGCCCCGGTTCCTGGTGCGCAAGGTGGCGGGCGCCGTCTTCCGGAACGCCGGCGACGACGAGCGGGCGTGATGACATATCGCTGAGAGAGTTGCGAAGGCGCTGCCGTCGTCGTAGCCTCCGCCCCCGCAGATGCTCGGCATGAGGGGCCGGCGTGTGGAGTTAGCGCTCCGGGACGAGGGCGTAGGCGACGACCGGCTCGTCGCGCCCCTTCACGGTCAAGACGCGCTTCTCAGCGGCGGGTTGGGCCTGGCGCACCTGTTCGTATACGCTCTCGGAGACCAGCACTTCCCCCGGCTGCGCTGCCACCTGCAGGCGCTGCGCGACGTTCACGGTATCGCCGACGGCAGTGTAGTCCGTGATGTCGCCGGAACCGACACGGCCGACGAAGGCGGTACCGCTATTTATGCCGATTCGCACGCAGGCCCCTTCCCAATCGGCCGGGAACATCTGGGCGGCATTGCGCTGGATGGCCAGGGCGGCGGCGACCGCCTGCTGCGGATGGTCGGGCCGGATAATGGGGGCGCCGAAGACGGCCATGACGGCGTCGCCCATCAACTTATCGACGATGGCATAGTGCTCCAGCAGCGTCTGCGTGCACCCCTCGAACATCCGGTTCAGGACAGCGGCCACTTCCTGGGGCGGCTTGGTTTCCGCGAAATGCGTGAACCCCTTGGCGTCTGCGAACAGTACGGTTACATCCAGTAACCGCTCGCCGATCCTTCAGACGTTGCAGAGGTCGGGGTGCTTGGAGAGCGGCGTGACGCCCCAGATGGCGCGGTTCAGCAGGCCCAACGGCCCCCGGATGGACAGCCCGCAGACCTTGCAGCGCGTGGCCGTGCCAATCCTGGCGTACCGCTCCGTCATCCCCTGCATCCAGCCCCAGGGCTCGCGGCCGAAATGGCTCGCCTTGTACAGGCGATAGCGGATGCTCGTCAGGAGGTTGACGCGCGGGCCACGCTCCGGTCTCTCCGCGTCTTTCATGCCCGCCAGTATACTACCCGATGGCTGAGGGTCTCTGGCGCGGCCGCGGCCTACGCCAGCGCCCAGACGCGGTACTCCACGCCGTTGCGGACGACCTTGCCCCGGCCCACCGCCATCGTGCGGTTGAGCCAGTCGTACGGCGCGGCCGAGGTCTGGAACATCGGGTTCGTGTAGAAGTAGTACTCGTCCAACGGCACGTCCTCGCCCTGCAAGAGGCGGCCGAAGACCGGCGGCGGCGCGACGATGAGGCCGCTGTAGTAGGCGTAGACCAGCGCGCCGTCGCTGGCCTGCAGCGTCGCCCGGACGTCCAGCTGTAACGCGCCGTCCGGCCGCACCAGCGCCCAGTCGCCGCCGCCGGGCAGCACGACCCCCTTCAGGTGCGGGCCCTCGAACGTCCCGCCCTTAACGATGAATATCTGCCGCGCCCCAGCCGGCGCTGGCCCGATGACCTGCGGCGCTTCTAGGTCCACATGCATGTCGTAGAGGTGCTCGAGGCGGGGTTTGTCGATTGCACGTATGGATGGCGTGGCCATGGTCTCCTCCGGAGGCGGTCTCGGGGCCAGATTGAAACCTGGCCTTCAGGGGTCTAAAGGCTCTCGAGGTAGCGGTGGATGGCCTGCGCCGCCCGCCGGCCGTCCGCCATCGCCGTGACGACGAGGTCGGCGCCGTTTACGTTGTCGCCGCCGGCGAAGACGCCGGGCCGGGTCGTCTGGTATTCCTCGTCCACCCGCACCGTCTTCCAGCTCGTCGTGCGCAGCCCCGGCGTGGTCTTCTCCAGCAGGTCGTCGGGCTCGTAGCCGATGGCCAGCACGACGAGGTCTACCGGCAGTTTGAACTCGGAGCTCGGGATCGGTTCCGGGCGGCGGCGCCCGGATTCGTCGGGATCGCCCAGCCGCATCCGGCGGCACTCGGCCGAAGTCACCTTCCCGTCCTCGCCCTGGAAGCGGACCGGGACGGTCAGGTACATGAACTCCACGCCCTCCTCGCGGGCATTGTTGCGCTCTTCCTCGCGGCCCTTCTGCTCGGCCTCCGTGCGGCGGTACATGCAGGTGACGGTAGCGGCGCCCAGCCGCACGGCGGTGCGCACGCAGTCCATCGACGTATCGCCGCCGCCGACGACGAGGACGTTCTTCCCCGCGCAGTCCGGGCGCACGCGCATCGGCTCCGGCAGCTGCTCCGGCTCCAGGTTGCCCCGGACCAGGAACTCGGTCGCCTGGTAGACGTTGCCCAGCTCTTCGCCGGCGATCCGCATCTGGCCGCCGACGGGCGCGCCCGTGCCGACGAAGACGGCGTCGTACGCCTGCTCGAAGAGCTGATCGATCGTCATGTCCTTGCCCACCACGACGCCGCAAACGAATTCGATACCCATGCGCTCCAGGTAATCCAGCTTGTCCTGCAGTATCTCCTTGCGCATCTTGAAGTTGGGGATGCCGTAGAGGAGGATGCCGCCGGGCACCGGCCACGACTCCATGACCGTACACTTGTGACCCCTCTTGGTCAGCTCTTCGGCCACGGCCAGCCCGGCCGGGCCCGAGCCGACGACGGCCACGCGGCGGCCGGTGGGCGGCGGCAGTTGGGGCAGCGGTACGCCCGTCGTCCGGCGCTGGGAATCGGCGATGAACGCCTCCAGCTTGCCGATGGACACCGGCGGTTGCTTGCCGTAGGGGGCGGGCCGGATGGCGAAGCCCACCACGCAGGCGCCTTCACAGAGGGACTCCTGCGGGCAGAGCCGGCCGCACATCTCCGGCAGGTTGCTCGTCTCCCGGAACTTGTTGGCCGCGCCCTCGGCGTCGCCCTGCTCCAGGAGCAGGAAGGCCGAGGGGATGTCGTTGCCTGTGGGGCAGGCGTCCTGGCAGGGCGCGGTCGGGCAGTGGATGCAGCGCTCCGCCTCAATAATGGCTGTCTCCAGCGTGTAGCCCAGGAACGCCTCGTCCCAGTTCTTGACCCGCTCTCGCGGGTCCTGCTTGCGGATGGGCTGGACCGGTATAGCCAGGCGGCGATGGTTGTCACACGGCATCAGAGGATCGACCTTTGCTCGGATTGTACGATGTGAAAGACAGTGTAGCAGAAGGCGGGCTGCTTTCAAGCAAACGGCTTGCTAAGCCTTCCCGCGGCTGGTGGGTGTGACGGTCTGCACTATTAAAGGCATGGTGTCTGTGTTACACTGCCTGCGGTGGTAAACGTTCCGAACCGCAGCACAGGCATCCTGAAGCTCAGGTACCCCGAATCAGTGGCCCGAACCTTTGCCAACTAATAAGGAAAGGAGGGCCATTCATGAGTTTCCAGGATAGAACGCTTACCTGCCAGGATTGCGGACAAGCCTTCACGTTCACTGCTGAAGACCAGCAGTACCACTCGGAGAAGGGCTTCGCCAACGAGCCGAAGCGCTGCACCTCTTGCCGTCAGAACAGACGGTCCGAGCGCGGCGGCGGCGGCGGCGGATACGGCGGCGGCAGCAGCTACGGCGGCGGGCAACGCGAGATGCACCCGGCGGTCTGTGCCCAGTGCGGCAAGCAGACGCAGGTGCCGTTTCTCCCGCGCGGCGACCGGCCGGTGTACTGTAGCGACTGCTTCAGCAAGCAGCCGTCTTCGTCACCCCGGCGCTACTAAGTCCGGCTAATCGAGACGCGGCGGTGGTCCGAACAGGGCCCCGCCGCGTTTTCGCGTTCTTGTGCGGTGCTAAGACGCCGGCGCGGGCGAGATTGCCGGGCCGTGGCCGTCGCCCGCGGGTCCGCCTGCTGAGGCGGACTCGTACGTCATGCGGTACAGGCGAGCGTACAGCCCGTCGTGCGCCAGGAGCTCCGCGTGCGTGCCCATCTCGGCGACGCGGCCCTGCTCCACGACGACGACGCGGTCGGCCCCGCGCACCGTCGACAGCCGGTGGGCGATGACGAACGACGTGCGCCCCTTCAGCAGCCGCTTCAGCGCCCGCTGGATCACCACCTCCGTGCGCGTGTCCACGTTGGCCGTAGCCTCGTCCAGGATGAGGATGCGGGGATCGGAGATGACGGCCCGCGCGAAGGCGATGAGCTGGCGCTGGCCCAGCGATAGGTTATGCCCGCGCTCGTGCAGCGGCGTGTCGTAGCCCTGCGGCAGGCGCTTGATGAAATCGTGCGCGCCCACGGTCCGCGCCGCCTCGACGATCTGGTCGTCGGTGGCTTCCAGGCGGCCGTAGCGGATGTTCTCGCGGACGGTGCCGGAGAAGAGGAAGGGGTCCTGCAACACCAGCCCCAGGCGCCGCGCCAGCGAATCGCGGCGAATGCTCCGGACGTCGTGGCCGTCGATGAGCAGGCGACCCTCGCTGACGTCGTAGAAGCGGGCCACCAGCGATGTGAGCGTGCTCTTGCCCGCCCCGGTGGGGCCGACCAGGGCGATCGTCTCGCCGGGCCGCACGTGCAGGTTGATGTCGTCCAGGACCTTGACCCCCGGCACGTACTGGAAGCCGACGTGGTCGAAGACCACTTCGCCCCGCACGTCCGGCAGCTCGACCGCGTCCGCCGCATCCACGATCTCGGGTTGCGTGTCCAGCACTTCGAAGATGCGCTGGCCGCCGGCCATCGCCCGCTGCAGCTGCGTGTACTGCAGGACCAGGTCGCGCACCGGGTCGAAGAAGCGCTGCACATAGAGGGCGAACGAGACGACCCAGCCGACCTCCAGGCTGCCGTTCAGCACCCGCATGCCGCCGAAGACGATGACCAGCGCCGTGGCCACGGAGACAAGCAGCTCCACCACGGGCATGACGGCGGCCGTGATACGCCCCGCCTCCACGTTCGCGCTCCAGTTGTCGGCGTTGATGCGGTCGAAGCGGCGGATGTTCTCGTCCTCGCGGGAGAGGCTCTGGATAACGCGCACGCCGGAGACGTTCTCCTGCAGGTTGGCGTTGACGATGGCGATGGCCTGGCGGACGCGAATGAAGGCCCGGCGGGCGCGCGTTTGCCAGACGATCATCACGACGATCATCACCGGCACGACGGTGAAGGTGATGAAGGAGAGCTGCACATCCTGGTAGAGGAGGAAGCAGATGACGAGTCCGAGGCTGGCGAAGTCGGCGAGGACGGTGAGCAGGCCGCTGGTCAGCAACTCTTGAAGGACGGTGACGTCGTTTTGGACGCGGGACATCACCCGCCCCACCTCGTTGCGGTCCAGGAAGCCGAGGGAGAGCTTCTCGATGTGGTCGAACATGTCCGTACGCAGGGTGAGGAGCAGCCGGTGGCCCACGTAGGCCATGCTCACCTGCTGGATGTACTGGCCGAACCAGCTGACCGCGGCCAGGCCGATCATCGCTACGCCGATGAAGGCGACACCCTGGAGGTCGCCCGAGGCGATGAACTTGTTGATGGCAAGCCCTATCAGGAAGAACGGTGCGGTGGACGCCGCCGATGAGATGAACATTCCCGCCAGAGCGATGATCACCTGCTTCCGGTATGGGCGCAGATAGGGGAGGAAGCGCCGCATGACCGCGTGGTCGTAAACGCGTCCCAGCTCGTCGTCGTCCCAGCCGTCGGCGCTGCGCTTGAGGGCCGCGCCGGCCCGGGCCACGGGGCCCTGGGAGGACCAACCGCCGGCGCCGCCGCCGTGCCACAACCCCATCGCTAGCTCCCCGCCGCCGTGGCGGGCACTTCGCCGCCGGCCGGCTCCGCGGCCAGCGCTTCCTCCTGGTCCCGCAGCTCGAGGTCGTAGATCTGGCGGTAGATGCCGTTCTTGCGCAAGAGCTGATCGTGCCGGCCGCGCTCCACGAGGCGCCCGTCCTGGAGCACCAGGATCTGGTCCGCCATCTTCACCGTGCGCAGCCGCTGCGCGATCACGAACGTCGTGCGGCCCTTCATCAGGCCGGACAGCGTGCGCTGGATCAGGTACTCCGTCTCGGTGTCCACGCTCGACGTCGAATCGTCCAGGATGAGGATGCGCGGGTCCATGAGCAGCGTCCGCGCGATGGCCATGCGCTGCTTCTGGCCGCCGGACAGGGTGATGCCGCGCTCGCCGACCCAGGTGTCGTAGCCATCCGGCAGGCCCATGATGAAGTCGTGGATGTGGGCCGCCCTGGCCGCCTCTTCGATCTGTTCCTGCGTGGCGTTGACCGCCCCGTAGGCGATGTTGTCGCGGACCGTCGCCGAGAACAGGAAGACGTCCTGCTGGACCGTGCTGATGGTCTGTCGCAGCGAGGTCAGTGTCACGTCCCGCGTGTCGATGCCATCGATGGTGATGCGACCGTCGGTGGCGTCATAGAAGCGGGGCATCAGGTTGACGACGGTCGTCTTGCCGCTGCCCGTGGGGCCCATGAGGGCGACGACCTGGCCCGGCCGGGCGTCGAGGTCGATGTGCGAGAGGATGGGGCTGATGGCGTCGTAGCCGAAGGAGACGTCCTCGAAGCGCACGTGACCCTTTACGTTCTTCAGTTCGACCGCGTTTGCCTTCTCTTTGACGGCCGATTCGGCGTCCATGATCTCGTAGATGCGCTCGCCGGCAGCGTTGGCGCGAGCCGTCAGCATGATGATCCAGCCCAGCACCCGCACCGGCATCTGCAGGATCGTCAGGTAGAGGAGGAAGGCGGCCAGACCGCCGATTTCCAGGTTGCCGTGGACGACCTGCACGCCGCCCACCCACAGCGTGGCGGCGGTCGCCGCCAGCCAGAGGCCGCTCATCAACGGGGCGTTGGCGGCCTGGATGCGGCTGGACTCGTAAGAATCGACAAATACGGCGTCCGCCTCGCGCCGGAACTTCTCGCCCTCGAACGCCTCGCGCCCGAAGGCCTTGACGACACGCGCTCCCGTTAGCGCTTCCTGCAGGACGGTGGCGATGCGGGCCAGCCCTTCCTGGATCCGCGTCCACAGCGGCCGCAGGCTGAGGGCCATGACGGTGGAACGCCAGGCGATGAGCGGGATGAAAGCCCACACCACGAGCGCCAGCAGCCAGTTGGTGACCACCATCAGAATCAGCACGGAGACCAGGAGGATGATCACGTACGTCCCGCGCATGACGCCCATGGCGACGAACCAGCGCACCGCCTCCACATCCTGGGTGGCACGGGACATCAACTGGCCCGTCTGCTGCTGGTCGTGGTAGGCGTAGGAGAGCCGCTGGAGACGGTCGTAAATGCCGTTCCGGATGTCGTACGCTACGCGCTGGCTCAGCCACTCGCCGAGGTACGTCTGGCCGAAGGCGAAGATGCCGCGCAGGAGGGCGGTCGCCATGACGGCCAGCGCGGCGAGGACCAGCAGGTGCTTCTGACCAGTGGCTACCAGCTCGCCGTTCTGGCGTTCGATGCCCAGACCGTAGTCAATCGCCCACCGAATGAGCTGGGGCATGACGATAATAGCCGCGCTGGAGATGAGTACGCAGAGCGCGGCGAACGCCGTCCGGCGCTTGTAGGGGCCAAGAAACCCCAGTAACCGCAGCGAATACATTAGATAGAGGGATTAGGATAGCCGCTCATTCGATTCTAACGATACCTGACGCTAACGTAAAGGCGCGATTTGTCCCCGGTTTTTCACCGTTGCTACGCGCATTCAGCCAGCGCACTTAGCTATGCTAAAATTGCTGAACCATGCGTACGGCAACGCGCTACCTCCTACGCCCGATGAGGCTCGACGATATCTCGCAGGTGATGGAGATCGAGCGGGAGTCCTTCCCGACGATGTGGCCGTTGACGGCCTTCAAACGGGAGCTGCAGCAGAACCGGCTGGCCCGCTACATCGTGCTGGTGGAGCACAACCCGGATTCGGGCATCGACGAAGAGCCGCCGGACCCGGAGCGCCGGGAAGGCGGAGCGTGGGGGCGCATCTTCGGGGAGATCAGGCACATCTTGGGCGGTGACGAGGCCGGGCGCCTGCTGCCACCGGAACAGCGCCAGGAGCTGATCATCGGTTTCATCGGCCTCTGGCAGTTGCCGGAGGAGGCGCACATCGTGACCGTGGCCGTTCGCGACACCCACCGGAGACGCGGCATCGGCGAACTGCTGCTCATCTCGGCCATCGAGCTGGCCCAGGACAGCGGCCAGCCGCTCGTGACCCTCGAGTGCCGGGTGAGCAACGAGCCCGCCCTTGCCCTGTACGACAAGTATGGATTCCAGCGGGCGGGTCTGCGGCGCCGGTACTACTCCGATAACCAGGAAGACGCCTATATCCTGACGGTCGACGCCGTGTCCTCCCGGCGCTATCGCGCCGTCTTCGATCAACTGAGGGCGACCCACCGGCAGCGCTGGGGGGATTTCGAGTCGGCCGCCGGCTAGCCGCCTCCGGCTGGGGGCGCTGGCGCGACCTGAATCGCTGCAACTTGCGTTTCGCGGCGCCGCTGGCTAGGCTGGGCCCGTGATGTCCACCTGGGAGCAGAAGCTGCAGCGCCAG
>JBGQEU010000018.1:0-10705 GCA_041496525.1 Dehalococcoidia bacterium | reverse complement strand
GGGCGCTTCGCAGAGCGGTAACGGAGGGCGAAGTATGGCGTCAGCGCTGCGGTCCGGGCGAAGGAACGGGTGTAGTGCAGCCGCGCACCGGCGGCCTGCATCCGGCGCAGCTGATCCTGAGTCGTATCGTCCGGTTGCTCGTACGTGAGCAGGAGAACGACATCGAGGCCGGCCTGGGCGCCGTAGAGGGCCGTCGCGAGGCCGTGGTTGGTGCGCAGGGCGCCTGTGGTCAGGACAGTGCTCACGCCTTTGCGCACGGCGTTGGCCAGGACGAACTCCAGCTTGCGCGGCTTGTTGCCGCCGTAAACGGTGCCGTAGAGACCGTCGTTCTTGATCCAGATGTCGCCCCCCTTGAGGTGGCGGGAGAGGGTGGAGAGCGGGGCCACGGGGCTGGGCCCGCGTGAGAACGGAAGCCGGGGCAGCGACTCGCGCAGCTCTGGGAAGCGATCGAAGAGTGGGATGGTTTCCGGGGCCAGGCAGGTCGTCATGGCCCCGACGCGGTCCAGAGTGACCACGGGCCGGTCCGCTTCAGGCGGACCGGCCCTGCGGAGAGGAGTGCCGTGATTATCAGGCGGTGGTTTCCAGCCATACGATGTCGGCCGGGTCGGCGGTGAACGGGCCGAGGGCGTCCTTCCACTCGTAAATGATGAGGGCGTCCATGACCTCAGAGCCTTCGCCCCGGCGTTTCTTCCCCAGTTCGGCCTTCAGCCTGGCCAGCGCGCCGTGCACCTCCTTGCCGAAGAGCGATTCCAGGTACTTCGGCGGGATCCGCTCGGTGTTCTCGTTGGCGCTGCCGTCCGGGTTCAACGGCGCCGGCGCCAGCGGCGGCACGTAGAAGACGTTGGGCTTGGTGCCGTACTCCGGGTGCAGGGGGACGGCCACCTTCCATTCGTGGACGAAGCGGTTAACGAGGCTGGTCTCGTCGTCGATGAAGCCGATGAAGACGGCGCGGCCCGGGCACTGGCGGACGCAGGCGGGCGCGACCCCTTTGTCGATGCGAGGGAAGCAGCCGATGCACTGCTGGCTGACGCCGCGCACCTCGTTGAAGTAGACCTTCTTGTAGGGGCAGGCGGCCGCGCACTGGTGATGTGCTACGCACAGGTCCTCGTTGCGGAGCACCAGGCCGTCCTCCTCGCGCTTGAAGAGGGCGCTCGTGGGGCAGGCCTCGATGCACGGGGCGTCTGTGCAGTGGTTGCAGAGGCGGGGCAGGTAGAAGTAGTAGGGGTTAGGCCACTCGCCGCCGCCTTCGTCCTCGTCCCAGTTCGGACCCCAGGACTTGCTGCCGGCGGTCTTTTGCAGATAAACCTTCGAGCCCTTGCCGCCGTGCAGTACCTCGTCATAGTTGTAGTCCCAGCCGCCGCCGAACTCTTCGTTGGTGGGGATCTTGCCCAGCTGCAGGTTGCCGTTCTTGTAGCCGCCGCCCATCGTCTCCCAGTCCTTGGGCGTGCCGCGGCCGGGCTGGGTGTTGACGGTCATCCACCACATGTGCTCGGTGCCTTCGTCGCCTTCGTTCCAGAGGACCTTGCAGGCGACGGAGCAGGTCTGGCAGCCGATGCACTTGTTCAGGTCAAAGACCCAGGCCAGTTGCCGGCCGGCGGTTGCTTTCTTGCCGTTCGTTGCCATGGCTCCTCTCCTATCTGGCCGCCGCGGTCGCCGGCAGCTTCTCGATATCGACGCCCACTCCTCGGTCAACGGGTACCGGCTGCCAGTGCCAGGGCCGGTACTTCAGGTGGCCGTACCCGGCCGCCATGTGCAGCCACTTCACCATCCCCGGCTCCACGTCGCCCTGCGCCAGCCAGCGCTTGTGCTGGTAAGGCTCGAACCCGTTGTAGAGGACGATCTGGCCGGGCCGCACGGAGGGCGAAATCTTGACCGCGATCTCCATGGCGCCCGCGTCGCTGACGAGTCTCACTTGCTCGCCGTTCTGCACGCCGCACTTGGCCGCGTCCTTATCGTTGACGAACATGAACGGCTCGCCGCGGTGCGTGTTCTGGATGATGTTGTTCGTCATGTTCATGGAGTGGATGCTCCAGCGCGGGTGGCCGCTCGTCATGCGGAACTCCCTGTCTCCGCCGTGGTTGGGGTTGTCCTTGTGCACAGGCAGCTGCTCGCCCCCCTCCAGGAACCAATCGTGGTCGATGTAGAACTGCGCCCGGCGGGTGAGCGTGGGGTACGGGAGCTTGTCCTCGGTGTGCCAGCGGAAGGGGTTATGCGTCTTGTCCGGCTCGATGGTGGACGCCTGGGCGAACCCGAAGCCGGCGATTCCCCAGGCGGTTGTGCGCATAGTCCCCACCTCGCGCAGCTTCTCCAGCGACGCGCCCTCCGGCAGGATGCCGTACGCGGACATATCCTTGAGCGCCTCGTCCATCTCGGTCTCGTCGTCGGCGTAGAAGCCGTTCAGGGTCATCCGGTCGTAGGACCCCTCGATGGCGATCGACTGACCCGTCCTGTTCTTGATCTGCGTGATGCCGCGCGTCTTCGCCCGCTCCTCCAGCTTCTTTACGATCATGTGGCCGATCTGCCGGTCGGACTTGGCCTCGCCAGCCGGGTCGACGGCCCTGTCGATGAGCACGAAGTTCAGGTGGTGCGGAGAAGGCATGCTGTTGCCCAGCTTCTCGTAATGCTGGGCGGCGGGCAGGATGTAGTCCGAGTAGAGGCCCGTGGTGTTGATGCGGAAGTCGATGGAGACGATCATCTTCAGTTTCGGCCACAGGTGCTCCAGCAGCATCGTTTGTCCGCCGCGGTGCCGCCGCAGGACGTTGCCGCCGGCCTCAATGAGCACGCGCGGCTCCACGTCCTGCCACACCTTGGCCATGAAGTTGTCCCACCAACCCTTCTCCATGGCCTCCTGCAGGTACTCGTCGAAGGTGCGTTTCATGGTGGGGTCTTGCCAGTCCTTGCGGTTCCAGCGCTCCTTGTACCCGAACTGGTGGTACCAAAGGAAAGCGGGCGGGATCATGCCGCCGAAGCCGGCCACCCTCCCGGCGCCCATCTCCTGCGCCCGGTTCAGGACCATCTCCGTCGTCATTGTTGGGTCGTCCTGGGCCATCATCCGCCGCATGGCCAGCAGTTGCTTCTGGAACTCGCGCGCGGCGTCCTGGCCGGGGCGCCCCTTGGCGGAGAGGAAGGAGTAGCCGTCGAGGCCGGTTATCGCCCAGGAGCGGGTCCCCGTGCCCTGCTTGCCCCAGTTTCCCGTGAGGGCCAGGAGGAGGGCCATGGCCCGCTCCATGAGGTCGCCGTGGTAGTACTTGCCGGAGTTCCAGCCACTGAATATCTTCGTCTTCCTGGTCGCCGCTTTGCGGGCGATCATGCGGATCATCTCCGGCGACACCTGGCAGATCTTGGCCGCCTTCTCCGGGGTGTAGTCTTTCAGCACTTTGAGCAGGAGCTGAAATACGGGCTGTACCTCCACCTCAGTGCCGTCCAGGAGCTTGACCTTGTATGTCCCCTCCAGCACCGGGTCCACGTCGCCGATGGCGAGGCTGGCGCGCGGGGCCGGCACTGCCTGCTTGGACTTGCGGTCCCACCAGAAGAACTGGTCCTCCCTGTCGCCGCCGCCCATCTCATTCCCCCGCAGGAAGCGGCCGGTGTCGGTACGGACCAGAATCGGCAGGTCCGTCTGCTCCTGGATGAACCGCTTCTTGTACAGCCCCTCATCCACGATCACCTGGCACATGCCCAGCGCCAGCGCGGCGTCCGTGCCGATACGGACCGGCACGTGGTAGTCGGAGTGGATCGTCGACGGGCTGTAGTCAGGCGCGATCGTGATGACCTCGCCGCCGTTGTAGCGGGACTCCAGCGTGTAGTGGAACCACTGGATGTTCGTGTATACCGGATTGCAGTGCCAGATGAGGGTCAGGTCGGCCAGGAACCAGTCGTCCATGGAGGAGACGGGGTTGAATTTGCCCCATGTGATGTAGTAGCCGGGGCTCCAGTCCTGGAACTCCGCGTTCCCGTCCGTGAGCGGGGAGCCAAGCACGCCCAGGAAGGACCGGCTCGGCGCGGCGCCCGGCTCCGGTGTCATTAGCGTCAGTACGGATTCCGGGCCCTGGTCCTCGCAGGCGTCGAGCATCGCGTCTGCGATGTCTGTGAGCGCCTCGTCCCAGGAGACGGGGACGAACTTCCCCTCTCCGCGCTTGCCCACCCGCTTGAGCGGCTGGGTGACGCGGTCCGGGCCGTGGTGGATGTAGCCCCAGCAGGCGCCCTTCTGACACCCCATGGGGTTCATGTCGGGGACGCCCTGCTGGATGACCGGCAGGTGACCCGCTTGCTCTTCCCGAACGACCTTGCCGTCGCGGACGTACACGTGGTAGGGGCAGCCGCCCGGGTAGCAGTCCACCGAGTGGCTTCCCCAAACCACCTTGTCCCATTTCCACTTGTCGCGGTAGCGTTCGGCCCATCCTTGTCCGTTGCTCTGAGGCTGAACGTTGGCTGTCATGCGAACCTCCCGCTTGCGGTATCCCTTCCGCTTGCTTGTACAGCGCTGAGGCCGCCCGGTGCCCGTGGGCGGGTGCTCTTGTTCGAGTATGGAAAGAAGAGCCTGCCCGGTCAGTCGGGCAGGCTAGGATTCTTAGTGTGGGGTTTTTCCTTACCTTAGCGGCCGCTTGGTCAGGCGTCAGTGGGGCTTGTCAGTGTTCCTTATCAGCTGAGTGTTGTTACCGGCGCAATGGCGCAGCGAGGCGGACCTAGGCGGGTAGCTGTGCCGTTGAAGGGATGCGCGCGCCGGACGCGGATGCAGGGCGGCGGCGGACATCGGCTCAGGAGTCTTGATGCCGGCCACCCGCGGCGGTTGGCGCTCGCTGGCGCTGCGGCTGGCGCTGAGGGGGGCTACTGCGCCGTTATCTCGCCGCTTGGCTGCAGGACCAGGCGCTCCTCCAGGAAGTCCGCCATCGCGCTCGCCTCGTCCAGGCCGAACTGCGGCACGTCGTAGTCGAACGGTTGGTCAGTGACGATAGCGATCAGGTCGTCGAGGGCGGCTGTGAGGGCGGGGCTGTGTGCCCGGCGGGAGACCTCAATCTTCTGGGCGGAGGCGCCCCGGTATCCCTCCGTGAGAACGATGTCCGCCTGATCCGAAACCATGTCCACAAGCTGATCGAGCGTGCGCTCGGCGCGGACCTCCTCCAGGAGGGCCAGGCGCTCCGCGGAGGAGAGGATCACAACATCGCAGCCGGCCCGCGTCAGGCGCCAGGAGTCCTTGCCGGGGTGATCGATTTGGAAATTGTGGACGTCGTGCTTGATGGCGGCGATGCGGTAGCCGCGGCCCTTCAAGACGTGGACCAACTTCTCCAGGAAGGTCGTCTTGCCGGCCCCGGAATTCCCCACAAAGCTGACCACCGGTACCGTCCGCATCTGTTTCCTCCCTGCACTCGAGGGGGTGGCGCGATGCTGTAGATAAAAGAAGCTACGGACACCTCGTGCTCTCAGCGGGCCACCTTCTAAGAACTCAGGACGCCCGTAGCTCTCGAAGCCCAGATTAGAACGGCCGGGACTATGTGTCTGTCAGGCGAATGGCGGGTTTTGGCGTGGGACTTTACCCGACGCGACGGGCTGCCGCGGCTACTCCTGCGCGACGAGCAGGCCTTTGCGTAGCGCATAGCGAACCAGTTCTGACCGGTGGTGGAGGTTCAGCTTCTCCATTATGCGCTGACGGTACGTGTCCACGGTCTTGGGGCTGATCACCAGTTGCTCGGCGATCTCGTTGTTCGTGAAACCTTCCGCCGTCAGCTTCAGGACCTCGCGCTCGCGGTTGGTGAGGGCGTCGTGGTCGTCGCGGGGCTCGCCGCCCTTCAGGTACTCGCCCAGCAGCTTCTTGACGGCGGACGGGTAGAGGAAGACGTCGCCGCGATGGGCGGTGCGGATGGCGTCCATCAGCTCCACGTCAGCGGAACTCTTGAGGACGTAGCCGGAGGCGCCCAGGCGCAGGGTCTGGAAGAGGTAGTCTTCGTCGGCGTGGACAGTGAGGAAGACGATGCGGCAGGGCAGGCCGATGGCGGTGATCTCCGCCGCCGCCTTTAGCCCGTCCATCTCCGGCATGGAGATGTCCATGACGATAACATCCGGCTTCAAGCGAGAGGCGATCTGGACGGCCTCGCGGCCGTTGCGCGCTTCGCCTATCACCTGCAGGTCCGGCTCAGTGTTGAGGAGCGCCTTCAGGCCGGAACGGAGGATGGCGTGGTCGTCGGCGAGGACTATCCTGATCTTCGCTTCGGTCATGCGGGGCCCCCTGCGTGGTTATGGTTGCCGGCGCGGACAGGTACGCGGGCGATCACGGATGTGCCGGCGTGGGGAGCAGACTCGATCTCCAGTGAGCCGCCGACCAGCGCCATTCGCTCCTTCATGCCGAAGAGCCCGAGGCCACGGCCGTCATCCGGAGAGATGTGATGAGTGTCGAACCCGCGGCCGTCATCGAGGATCTTGAGCGTGACGACGCTGCTCTTGCGGGACAGCGAGATCTCTGCGGAGCGGGCGGCGGAGTGTTTGGCGACGTTGGACAGCGCCTCCTGAGCCACTCTGTACAGGACCAACTCCATTTCCGGTGGCAGGCGGCGCTTGACCCCAGTCGTCGAGAAGCGGACGGGGATGGGCCACCGCTGTGAGTACTTCTCCGCGTAAGAGTGAAGGGCGGCGACGAGCCCGAGGTCGTCGAGGGCGGATGGCCGGAGGTCGACGGCCATGCGGCGGACAGAGTCCAGGGCGCCCGCCGTAAGTTCCCGCAGCTCTTCTACATTCTGCCTGATCACCGGGTCATCGGCGGAGCGCTCGAGAAGCCGGAGGCGGACGAGGATTGATGTCAGGGATTGCGCAGTGTCGTCGTGCAGCTCCCGCGCGATGCGCTTGCGCTCTCCCTCGTGCGCGGACAGCACCTGCGAGGACATCTGCTGGAGGCGGGTGTGATACTGGCGGGCCTCGACCAGAACGTGGTCGAGGTCGGTGAGAACCGTGCGCACGAAGTCCGAGTTCTGGCAGGTGAGGCAGGCGTCCGGCGGCGGGGGCACGTCGATGGAGAGGACGTTGAGGGCGTCGGCAGACTGGGCGCGGCGCGCCCCGTCATTGGCGGCGCGGCTGAGGTGGCGGACAAGGGAGCCGTTGAGCAGCGCCAGCAGCTGATCGTTGAGGGCGAACCTTTCGCCGTCAGATGCTGGATAGGCGTGGACGAGTCCGGAGCTCGCCAGGCCTCGGAGGTGTCGCCTGGCCGTCGCGGCCGGCAGGCGGAGGGCGCGGGCGACATCAGAAGCGGCGGCAGACCCCGCAGCGAGGAACTTGAGCATCTCTAGCCGCTGAGGATTAGCGATGCGGCGCAGGGACTCGGCGAGGTCTGCGGACGATGAGAAGGGCTGAGGAACTGGTTCGCTTGTCTTTGTTACCAATATATGAGTGCATCTCCCTGCTCGATTATACACGCCGCCAGCCGCAGTAGGGTGAAACCCCACTGGCCCTCAACCCTTGCCCGACAGCGAAGTCTCTTCTTGCCCGACAGACGCTCCGCCGCCGGGGAACGATGCTGGATGACGGAGACTAGTTCATGCAGCGCCAGACGCAAGACCGCCCGCCATATGGGGACGGGGGCGCGCCGGTGCGCGTCCTCATTGCCGATAGGAGCGCGCACTATCGCGAGACGTTGCGGCGCGTGCTCAGCCAGGAGCCGAACTGTAGCGTCGTCGGCGAGGCCGCTACTCTGACCGGGGCGGTCCGGCTGGCCAGGGGCACGGACCCTGATATCGCGCTGCTGGACTTCGATCTCGTGATGAACCAGAACTCGGCCCGCCTGCGGCGCCTGGCCGGCGCCTTCCCGCGTCTGGACGTCGTCGTAATGCTGAACGAGTACTCGGAAGACTACCGGCGGGCCGTCCGCGAGCGCTGGGGCTACTCCTGTATAGCCAAGGACCAGGCGGAGGAACACCTGCAGCGTCTGGTATCGCGGCCGCGCCGCACCGCCGTCTGAAGCCTCGCGGTTATCCGGTGTACGGCGGTTTACCCTTGGGCCAGGCCGTCTCCACCTCGCGCGCGTACACGTCGTAGAGGACGTTCACCAGGTCCGCGTGCTTGATGAGGATGCGCATGTCCCCGGTGATCTTGATCGTGCCCTTGAGGCCGGCTTGCACCGGGTCCACGAGGCCGGCGGCGACGCCCTCGAAGACGGTGGCGGCGACCTCGAAGATGAAATCGAAGTCTTTGCGCGGAGGCGCCTCTGTCAGCTCGGAGTAATCGGTGCACTTGCCATCAGCCAGGCGAACGGTGAACCAGCGCTGCTTGTCATCGGCGAGATAGGGGGAGGTGGCGTCGCCACGTATCTCGGCGAGGACGTTGTAGGTGCCACGCGGCGCGTTCTTCTCTACCTCCGGGTTGCCGTTCAGCAGCTCCTTGAGGTTGTCGTACCAGTCTTTGGTATAGATAGCCGGCATCGTCTTGTTCCCTTCTAGTAGATGCGGTCTTCTCTTTGCCAGACCTTGGGCAGTTTGTGGTCTTCTGCGATGACCTTGAAGGCGTTGTAGCCCGGCGCGGCGCTGATGCCTCCGCCCCCGGCGGACGCGCCGCACATATAGAGCCCTTCGATCTCTGTCCGGTAGACGTGGGCGCGCGGCACGCCGAGGACCATCGACCCCGGCCGGCCGTGAGAGAAGTCGCCTTCCGGCATGCCGATCTTCTTCTCGATGTCGAAGGGCACGTACAGCTTGTCGGCGATGACGTTCTCGCGCGTCATATTGGGTGCGTACTTGGCCCAGAGGCTGAGGAAGCGGCTGTTGTAGCTTGCTCGCACGTCGTCCCACTCAGCCGGGGTGAGGGACGACGCCTTGGGGAAGAAGAACCAGCCGTTCATGGCGTGTTTTCCGGGTGGCGCCTGGCTGGGGTCCCACAGCGTGTTGACCCAGGTGCCGGCCCCCGGGATCTCCGGCACCCGGCTGCCGTAGGCCTGGAGGATGTACTCGCTAACCTCGTTGTGGTTTTCGAAGCCGACGATGGTGTAGAAGCAGCGGTTGATGTCCGGGTCGTGCTTGGCGGACTTGTAGTCCGGCGGATCATGGAGGGCGAAGGAGGGCGTGCCCAGCACGTGCTCCGGGCCGAAGTGCCAGTTGGCCAGCCGCTCTTTGCGGAAGAGCGAGAGCTTGTCCCAGCCGATGAGCTCCATGAAGGTGGTCTTGGGGTCCGCGTTGGAGGCGACGATCCCGGCCTCGATCTCGCGGCCGTCCTTGAGGCGGATGCCGGTGGTGTGGCCGTTGCTGGTCATGATGCTGACGGCCGGGCTGTTGTAGCGCAGGTCGACGCCCTCATGCAGGCAGGCGCTGGCCATGGCGTGGCCGAGGGTGTGGGTGCCGCCGACGGACATGTAGTGGATGCCGCACAGCCAGATTACGGAGATAATGAAGCCGATACCGTTGCCGGAGTGCAGGTTTGAGCCCCACTCGATGCACTGCCTGTAGAGCGCCGCTCTCAGCTCCGTGGACTCGAACAGGTCGTCGATGAGGACCTTGGGCGACTTCTGAAGCTCGCCCAGCTTAAACCCCAGACCCAGCCACAACTCGAACAGCTTTCCGGCGATGGCGGCGGCGGGCGCCTCGCCGCGGGCCTCGTCGGCCGGGGGCGTGTAGAGCATGGCGGCGAGGTACTTGTCGTTGGCCATCACCTTTCGGCGGATCTCAGTAAACACCTCGGCGTCGTGCTTGGAGAAGCGGGCGATGCTCTTGTAGGTGCGCTCCTCGAACTCCGGTGTGTAGATGATGAGAGGCGGACGCCCGTCCGCGAAGGCGATGCCCACCTGCGCCTCCGGCTTGATCATGCGGGCGCCGAAGGAGGGCAGGTCGAAGTCATGGTAGAAGGGCATGTAGTCGATGAACTCCATGTACTGGGCATGGAGGTTGTGCCAGAAGCCGGGGACGGTGACTTCCTCTGTGTGGGCGCCGCCGGCTTCCTCGTGGCGGCGCTCGAAGACGCCTACCTTCAGTCCGGCGCGGGCCAGGTAGGCGGCGGTGCAGAGGCCGTTGTGTCCTCCGCCGATTATCACTGCGTCGTATGTAGCATCCGGCATATCAGACCTCCTCACCGGGCGGGTGGCCGCACCGGCCTTCGTGCCGACGTTGTCATAGAGATCGAACGGCGATGACTAGGACGGCGGCGCCGGCTCCGGCCAGAACTACTTGCGGCCACGGGAAACGTCGCTTCTCCGTGGATGGGACCTTCATCAGGCTGTGGACGCGCAGGGGGAAGAACGGTTTGCGGACGCTGCTGCTGACGCGCAGGTGGCCGCGCAGGTGCTCCCAGAGGGGGTTGGCTTCGCCGGTCAGCACCTTCGTCAGGCGGCGGTGGGGGCCGGCGATGGTGGCGTCGACCGGCCCCACGACGCCGTCCGAGATGAGGACGCCGTCGCGTCCGAACTCCGCCGTGGCGGACGTCTCGTAGTCGGTGGCGGTGATGGCCAGGCGGCCGCGGAGGCGCGCTGCCAGCCGACGCTTACGCCCGTCCTCCTCCAGGTTCTGGCGCAGCAGCTGGGCCATCATATCGGCCAGACCACTTTCGGCGGCCTCATCCAGCCGCACGTCTATCCGCGGTGGTGCACTCACCCGTCTATCTCCACCAGTGGTCCAGCTTGAAATCGTCGGCGATGACCTGGAGGGCGTTGAAGGCGGGGGCGAAGGTGACAAACCCGTGTGGATGCTGGGTGGCGCCGCACATGTACAAGTTCTGGATGGGTGTCTTGTACTGGGAAAGC
>JBGQEU010000017.1:0-10755 GCA_041496525.1 Dehalococcoidia bacterium | reverse complement strand
CGAGGTCCGCTCCACGGGCCGCATCATCCAGGTGCCGGTGGGCGACGGCCTGATCGGGCGGGTGGTGGACCCGCTGGGGCAACCACTGGACGGCAAGGGTCCTGTCCCCTCCGACAAGGTGCGACCGGTAGAGCGCATAGCGCCAAACGTGGTGATGCGGCAGAGCGTCAACACGCCGGTGCTCACGGGCATCAAGTCCATCGACGCCATGATCCCGATCGGGCGCGGGCAGCGCGAGCTGATCATCGGCGACCGGTTTACGGGCAAGACGGCGATCTGCCTGGACGCGATCATCGCCCAGAAGGGTAAAGACCTGATCTGCATCTACGTGGCGATCGGGCAGCAGGCGTCGAAGGTGGCGCAGGTGATCGGCATACTGGAGGAGCACGGGGCCATGGGCCACACGGTGGTGGTGGCGGCCAACGCCTCGGACCCGGCGGCGCTGCAATACATCGCCCCGTATGCGGGCTGCGCCATCGGCGAGGAGTTCATGGAGCAGGGGAAAGAGGCGCTGGTCATCTACGATGACCTCTCCAAGCACGCCTGGGCCTACCGGCAGATGTCGCTGCTGCTGCGGCGGCCGCCCGGTCGCGAGGCCTACCCGGGCGATGTCTTCTACCTGCACAGCCGCTTGCTGGAGCGAGCGGCGAAGCTGGCGCCGGAGTTCGGCGGCGGCTCCCTGACGGCGCTGCCGATCATCGAGACACAGGCGGGCGACGTGTCGGCCTACGTGCCGACGAACGTGATTTCGATCACGGATGGACAGATCTACCTGGAAAGCGACCTATTCATGGCGGGCATCCGCCCGGCCATCAACGCCGGGCTCTCCGTGTCGCGCGTGGGCGGGGCGGCGCAGACGAAGTCGATGCGCCAGGTGGCGGGCGGCATGCGCCTGGGGCTGGCGCAATACCGCGAGCTGGCCGCCTTCGCCCAGTTCGGGACGGCGGAGCTGGACCCGGCGACGAGGAGGCAGCTGGACCTGGGCCAGCGGCTGACGGAGGTCCTGAAGCAGCCGCAGTTCCAGCCGCTGAGCCTGGCCCAGGAGGTGACGATCATCTACGCGGCTGTGAACGGCTACCTGAACGACGTGGAAGCCCCGAAGGTGCGGGCGTTTGAGGAGGCCTTCCACCGCTTTGTAGAGTCCAACCACCCGGAGATCGTGAAGGACATTGAGGAGAAGAAGATCATCGAACCGGCGACGGAGGAGAAGCTGAAGGCGGCCATCCTGCAGTTCAAGGAGTCGGTGCCGTACTAGGCAGGGATATGGAACCGGGAACTGGGAACATGGCCGCCAGCCCCGGCCCCGCCGCAGGGGCGCGGCTCGCTGCGCCGGCGCTGTCACTGGGGAGGAGCGCTTAGCCAATGGCGATGGGCACGCTGCGGCAGATCCGGCGCCGCATTCGCAGCATCCAGAGCACGGCCAAGATCACGCGGGCGATGGAGCTGGTGGCGGCGTCGAAGATGCGGCGGGCCCAGGGCAACGCGCTGGCTGCCCGGCCGTACGCCGAGAAGCTGCGGTGGGTGCTGGCGGACCTGGCAGAGACGCTGCCGTTGCTGGACCCGGAGACGCTGCCGCCGCTGCTGCGCCGGCACCCCGAGGTGCGGACGGTGGAGCTGATCCTGATCACGCCGGACAGGGGCCTCTCCGGAGGTCTGCCGGCGACGCTGAACCGGCGGGCGGCCCAGTTCATCCTGGAGCTCGGCAAGCCGGTGCGCGTCGTCGCCGTGGGCCGGAAGGGCCGCGATTTCATGCGGCGGACCGGGCAGAACGTGGTGGCCGAGTTCACGGCCATCGGCGACTACCCCGGCTATCAGGACGTGCGGCCCATTGCGCAGGTGGTGATGCAGGACTTCACCGCGGGGTTGGCGGACGAGGTCTACGTGCTGTACGCGCACTTCGTGAACACGGTGGTGCAGCGGCCGGAGGTGAGCAAACTGCTGCCGGTGGAGCCGGCCGGGGACGCCAAGACCGTCGGTGTGGACTACATCTACGAGCCGGGCCGCGAGGCCGTGCTGGCGGAGCTGCTGCCGCGCTACGTGGAGCGGCAGGTGTACGGCGCCATCCTGGAGGCGGGCGCCAGCGAGCAGTCGGCGCGGATGGTGGCGATGCGCAACGCTACGGACAACGCGAACGAGCTGATGCGGGACCTGACGCTGGTGTACAACAAGGCGCGGCAGGAGGCGATCACGAGCGAGCTGCTGGACATAACAGGCGGCGTGGAAGCGCTGAGGGGATGACGATGGAACGGGGAACTGGGAACTGAAAAGGGAGAACGTTCGTAGCTGCAGGGCTTGAGCCCTGCCGGCAGGCCTGCAGCTACCTGGAGGAGAACTATGGCGAAGGGCACTAAGGGCAAGGTGGTACAGATCATCGGCACGGTGGTGGACGTGGAGTTTCCCCCGGACGAGCTGCCGGACATCTACCACGCTGTCAACATCGATGCCGGGGAGGGCAAGGCGCTGGTGGCGGAGGTGCAGCAGCACATGGGGAACAACTGGGTGCGCTGCCTGGCGATGGACACCACGGACGGCCTGCGCCGGGGGACGGAAGCGGTGGACACGGGCGCCGCCATCGCGGTGCCGGTAGGCGAGGCCTGCTTGGGCCGGCTGTTCAACGTGCTGGGCGAGGCGATCGACAACCTGGGCGAGGTGAAGGCCGACGAGCACTGGCCGATCCACCGCGCGGCGCCGACGCTGGAGGAGCGCGAGACAACCCCCTCGGTCCTGGAGACCGGCATCAAGGTGTTCGACCTCGTATCTCCGTTCACCCGGGGTGGTAAAGTGGGCGCCTACGGTGGCGCCGGCACCGGCAAGACGGTCATCATCCAGGAGTTGATCCGCAACATCGCCACGGAGCACGGCGGATTCTCGGTCTTCGCCGGCGTGGGGGAGCGTTCCCGCGAAGGCAACGACATGTGGAATGAGATGAAGGCGTCCGGCGTGCTGGAAAAGACCGCCCTGGTCTTCGGCCAGATGAACGAGCCGCCCGGCGTGCGGGCCCGCGTCGCGCTGACGGGCGTGACGATGGCGGAGTACTTCCGCGATGTGAGCGGCCAGGACGTCCTCATCTTCATCGACAACATCTACCGGTATATTTTGGCCAACATGGAGGTGTCCGCGCTCCTGGGCCGCATGCCTTCGGCCGTGGGCTACCAGCCGACGCTGGCCACGGACATGGGGGTTCTGGAAGAGCGCATCACGTCTACGAAGCGCGGCTCGGTCACGTCGTTCCAGGCGATCTACGTGCCGGCGGACGACTACACGGACCCGGGTATTGTGACCACGTTCGGCCACCTGGACGCGGTGATCTCGCTGGACCGGGGGCTCGTCGAGCAGGCGCTGTACCCGGCCGTGGACCCGCTGGCCTCGTTCTCGCGCGTCCTGGACCCGCACATCGTGGGAGAGGAGCATTACAACACGGCGCGGCAGGTGCAGGCCGTCCTGCAGCGCTACCGGGACCTGCAGGACATCATCGCTATCCTGGGCGTGGAGGAGCTGTCGGAGGAGGACAAGCTGACGGTGGCGCGGGCGCGTCGCATCCAGCGCTTCCTGACGCAGCCGATGTTCGTGGCCGAGGTGTACACGGGCCGGCCGGGGCGCTACGTCCCGGTGAAGGAGACGGTGCGCGGATTCCGCGAGATACTGGATGGCAAGTGGGACCAGTTGCCGGAGCAGGCGTTCTACATGGTGGGTACGATAGAGGAGGCGGCGGAGGCGGCGCAGCGGCTGGAGAAAGAGGCGGCGTGAGCGGCGAGACTGGAACACGGGACCCAGACGCGGGACACGATGCGCAGGACGGGCGTGTCCAGCACACCCCCATCAGCGTTAGTAGTAGCGAGATGAATGACAACGCGGCGATGGAAGCGTGGGAGGCCGTAACCCATGCCCCTTAAGGTAGACATTGTGACGGCGGAACGGCTGGTCTTCTCCGACGAGGGCGTGGACGAGGTGGTGGCGCCGGGCTCCGAGGGCGAGCTGACGGTGCTGCCCATGCATGCGCCGCTGCTGACGATGATCAAGCCCGGCCTGATGCGCCTGATAAAGGGCGGCGAAGAGGTTGACATGGCGATCACCGGCGGCTTCCTGGAGGTGCGCAACGACCGGGTGACGATCCTGGCGGACGCCGCCGAGCGGGCGGAGGAGATCGATGTCGTGCGGGCGGAGGAGGCGCGGCGCCGGGCGGAGAGGCGGCTGGAAGAGCGGGTGAGCGAGGAAGACCTGGCGCGGGCGGCGGCCTCTTTGCAAAGGGCGCTATTGAGACTTAAGGTGGCCGAGCGCCGGCGCCGCCGGTCCGGGGTGCGGCCCGGGCCGCCGGGCGTCTAGCCGGACGAGGCCGGGCCATGCCCCCTGCCGGGGAAGATTCCGCCCTGATCATTGAGGGCGGGCATCCGCTGCACGGCGTCATCACCGTCGGCGGCTCCAAGAACGCCACCCTGGGCGCCATGGCGGCGACCCTCCTTGTCCCCGAGGATTGCACCCTGGAGAACGTGCCGGACATCGGCGACGTGGAACACATGGCCCGTGTCTTGCGCAGCCTGGGGGCGGTGGTGGAGTGGAGCGGGCCGCACACGCTGCACATGAGCGCGAAGGAGCTGCACAGCTCATCGCCGCCGAACGAACTGGTGGGCAGCCTGCGCGGCAGCTTCCTGGTGATGGGCGCGCTGCTGGGACGGTGCGGCCAGGCGGCCTGCCCGCCACCGGGCGGCGACGTGATTGGCCAGCGGCCTATCGATGTGCACCTGTCCGGGTTCGCGGCCCTGGGCGCCGAGATATCGGTGGAGGGAGACCGGTTCACGGCCAAGACAGACCGGCTGATCGGCTCCACGATCTTCGCCGACTATCCGAGCGTGCTGGGGACGCAGAACATGATGATGGCAGCGGTGACGGCGAAGGGACGCACGACCATCGTGAACGCCGCCGCCGAGCCGGAGGTGCAGGGGCTGGCGGCGATGCTGAACGCAATGGGAGGGCGCATCTCCGGGGCGGGGACGCACACGGTGGAGATCGAGGGGGTAGAGGGGTTGCACGGCGTGCGGTACTCGATCATCCCCGACCGGCTGGAGGCGGGGACGTACGCTATAGCGGCGGCGGTCTCGAAGGGGGAGGTGGAGGTGCAGTGCAGCTGCCCGGAGCACCTGGTCTCGCTGATCGCGAAGCTGCGTCAGGCGGGAGTTGAGGTGGAAGCGGACGGGGACCGGCTGCACGTGCGTGGCGGTGGCGACCTGAAGGCGGTGACGATCCAGGCCTTGCCGTATCCGGGCCTGGCGACGGACTTGCAGGCGCTGATGGCCGTGCTGCTGACGCAGGCGCGAGGAGTAAGCTACGTCTACGAGAGGGTGTTCGACAACCGGCTGCTGTACATTGGGGAGTTGCGGAAGATGGGGGCGGAGGTAGTGACGACGGGAACGACCGTTGCTATCATAAGCGGGCCTACCCCCCTTGTCGGCGCGCGGTTGCGGGCCCTGGACGTGCGGGCCGGGGCGGCACTGATACTGGCGGGCCTGGCAGCGCGGGGCCGGAGCGAGATCACGGATATCTACCACGTGGACCGGGGGTACGAACGGATCGATGAGAAGCTGCGTTCCCTGGGCGCGGTGATCGAAAGGGTGTAATGCTCGGCAAGAGGATTGGGGTGGACCTGGGGACGGCGAACGTGCTGGTCTACGTGAAGGGCCGGGGGATCGTGATCAACGAACCTTCGGTAGTGGCGGTAGCGCAGCGGGACAACAGCATCGTGGCGGTGGGGACCGACGCGCGGGAGATGCTGGGGCGCACGCCGGGGGCCATCCAGGTGATCCGGCCGATGCGGGAAGGGGTCATCGCCGATTACGTCACGACGGAGGCGATGCTGCGGTATTTCATCGGCAGGGTGATCGGGAAGTTCTCGCTGATCAAGCCGGAGGTGATGATCTGCGTGCCGGCAGGCGTTACCGGCGTGGAGCAGCGGGCGGTGCAGGACGCCGCGGAAGCAGCGGGCGCCCGCCGGCCGGCGCACATCATCCCGGAGCCGCTGGCGGCGGCCATCGGCGCGCGCATACCGGTGGGGATACCACAGGGGCACATGATAGTGGACATCGGCGGTGGGCGCACAGAAGCGGCCGTGATCTCGATGTACGGGATCGTGGTCACGGAATCAGTGCGGGTGGCCGGCGACCGGCTGGATGATGCGATAGCCGGGTACGTGAAGCGGCGCCACAACCTGATCATCGGCGACCGCACGGCGGAGGAGTTGAAGATCGCCGTCGGCAGCGCCCTGCCGCTGGAAGAGGAGATGTCGTATCAGGTCCGCGGCAGGGACCAGATCTCCGGCCTGCCGCGGACGATATCGGTGACTTCGGCCGACGTGACGCAGGCCATCCAGGACTCGCTACAGTCGATCGTCGGCGCCGTCCGGTCGGTCCTGGAGCGGACGCCGCCGGAACTGGCGTCCGATGTGGTGGACCGCGGGATCGTCCTGGCGGGCGGGACGGCGCTGCTGCGGAACCTGGACCGGCTGATCACGCAGGAGATAGGCATCTCCTGCTACGTGGCGGACAACCCGATGGAGTGTGTGGCGATGGGAGCGGGAATCGCCCTGGATCACCTGGACCTGATCAAGCGGGCGCAGCCGGCCGAGGGCGAGTGGCTGGTGAGCTTCTAGGGCAGGGAAGCGGGACGATGGAAGTTAGAAGATGGCGCCGGACAGCGGAGGTGGCTCTAGCATTGTGGGTGGAGGCATTGTCGGCCCGGGCGTTGTGCTCGCCGTCCTGGATCGTTTCCTTGAGGCGCCAAGTTCTGAGGGCGGGACAACGCTTGTGGACAACCTAGGGCTAGCGTTAGGTGTCGTCACTTGTGTACTCATTGCCGCTGTCATTTTGATCGCCACCATTGCGGTCCTGTAGCATCCTGCGGTCAAGGTATGGCTGCCATCGCCGAATTGGTAACGTGCCACTCACTCAGGGCGGGCCGCCCACGTCCTTGAGATAGTACGTCATTCCCTGCAGGGCGAGGACGGGGTCGATGCGCTTTATGTGGACGCCGCGGGGCACGTGGGCGGCCGTCGGAGCGTAGTTGAGGATGGCGCGGACGCCGCAGCGAACGAGTGAGTCGATGACCTCCTGGGCGGTCTCCGCCGGGACGGCGACGATGCCGACATCGACCGGGTTGGCGGAGAGGACTTTCTCCAGTTCGGCGGTGTCCTTGATGACGAGGCCGTTGACGGCAGTGCCGATCATCCTGGGGTCAGAGTCGAAAGCCTGCACGATGCGGAAGCCCTGGGGCGCGAAACCTTCGTAGCCGATGATGGCGCGGCCGAGGCGGCCGGCCCCGACGAGGACTATTTTCCACTGGCGATTCAGTCCGAGGATGCGGCGGAGTTCGTCCAGGAGCTTGCGTACGTTGTAGCCCCGGCCCTGCTTGCCGAAGCGGCCGAAGTAGCTGAGGTCCTTGCGAATCTGCGCCGGCGTGACGTTGAGCTGGCCCCCGAGCTCCTGCGAGCTGACAACCTCACGCTGCTGGGCTTCGAGGGCGGCGAGGGCGCGGGCGTAGAGGGGCAGTCTATCGATGACGACTGGGGGTATTTCCATCTCTTATTTGTGTACTTTATGAGCTTTATTGGTCTAATTAATACCGAACAAAGACTATCTCGTAGCTTTTATAGCATCGCGAAAAAGTTAGCGTCAACACCCTGGGGGTGCCGTGCGCCGTGGTAACAGTAACGAGGGTGCATACGGGGGCGTCTTACTGTAGTGAATCTGAGAGCGTTGACATGAGGCGGCGCCCGCCTGCGGAAGGACAACATGAAGACAGAGCCCTCTTTTGGTGATGAAGATGCCGTAGATGCACCGGCGAGCCGAGCCCCGTCAGTTGGCAATGGCGAAGGCGACCGTCTGGATAATACCGCGCCGGGCGCGAACGAGCCGCCCGCGTACTTGAGCGGGATCCCGCCGTTCTTCAACCGGGGCACGGACGATGGTGCAGGTGGGGACGGCGAGCCGCAAGACTCCATGTCGCAGTTCATTTCGCGGACGATGACGGCCGTGGGTGAGGTTGGGGAGCCGGAGTTAGGAGGGCTGTTGCCGCCGCCGCCGAGGACGTTCGGTGAGCTGGGGTTGTCGCGGGCATTCCTTTCCGACCTCTGCTTGAAGATCATCCATTACTCGGGTACGCCGTCCATGGCGCAACTGATCCGGCGCCTGGGGCTGGGACACGAAGTCGTGGCGCAGCTGCTGGCCGGCCTGACGGAGGAGCGGCTGATAGAGATTCTCAGCCAATCAGACCTGTACACCGGCAACTATCGGTACCGGCTGTCCGAGCGGGGGCACACGCGGGCAGGCGAGGCGCTGGAGCGCAGCCGCTATGCCGGCCCGGCGCCGGTGACGGCCGACCAGTACAACGAGGTACTGCGAAGGATGCATGCGCAGAAGCAGGTGTCCGGGCGGGCCGGCATCAAGGCTATCCTGAACGAATTCGTGCTCTCACCTGAGGTGTCCGATTCGATCGCGCGGGCGCTGTTCTCGGGAAAAGCGGCGATTCTGTACGGGCCGTCCGGGAACGGGAAGACGGTGATCCTGGAGCGGTACTCCCAGAATCTGGAAGGGTTCGCCCTGGTGCCGTATGCGATCTACGCGTATGGGCAGGTGATCCGCGTGTTCGACCTGTCGATCCATCAGCCGCTGGAGGATATCGAGGAAGCGAACATGGTCAAGGACGACGGCAAGATGGACCGGCGCTGGGTTGTGATCAAGCGCCCGGCGGTCGTCTTGGGTGCGGAGATGGGTCTGGAGTCCCTGGACATGGCATACGACCAGCAGGCGCGGTTCTACCAGGCGCCGCCGCATATTAAGGCCCAGGGCGGGGCGCTGATCGTCGATGATTTCGGCAGGCAGGCCATTACGTCCCGTGAGTTGCTGACGCGGTGGTTGATCCCGCTGGAGCGCGGCTGGGACACCATGGGCCTGGTGACAGGCGAGAAGCTGACGGTGCCGTTCCAGATACAGCTCCTGTTCGGGACAAACGTGCGCATCAGGGAACTGGGAGACGACGCGCTGCTGCGGCGCATCCTGTACAAGGTGGAGATTCCGAACCCGAAGCCGGAAGCGTTCCTGGAGATCATGAGGCGGTCCTGCCTTGAGAAGCAGGTGCTGGTGACGGATGGCGCGCTGGATCATGTGATCCAGCGGTTGTACAGCGAGCCGGCGCTGAAGCCGCGGGGCTCCTACGCCCGCGATCTGCTGGAGATGCTGATCCAGAGCGCGGAGTACGACGGACGAACGCCGGTGCTGGACCAGGAGTCCTTTGACCGGGTGTTCCGGCTGTTTGTGGCGCAAGAGGCCGGTGAAGACGGCCACGGCCAGAACGCGAGCAGCTAGGCTCTAGCCGGCCTCCCGGGCAAAGCCGATAATCGCTTCAGCCAGCTCCTGCGGGCGCTGCAATGGTATGTCATGGATGGTGTTCTCCATCCAGAGCAGGCGAGCGGTGCGCAGTTCGCGAAGAGCTAGCTCAATAGAGCGGCGCTTGCCTTCCAGCCACATCTGATTACGGGGGTCGGAGTGGCCGCTCCGCGCCGGTATCATCAACACCGGCTGGGAGATGCGGGCCCAGAGCCGCGATGGTTTCTGGTCCCACATGGAGCGCAGGATCTCCATGTGGTTCTGCCGCGTCAGGCGGGGACGGATGGTCCCTTCCGGCGTGACATGGAAATTGGCCATCACGATCTCCTGCACTTGCTCGTTCCAGAGATCGCCGAGTTCCGGCCAGGAGCGGGCGGAGGCCAGGAAGGCGTCCAGCTTGACGCCGTCCAGGGGAGGGGGCGCCATGAGTTGCTCCGTGCGCTCCCAGGTCATGCCTTCGAACGAGGAGATCTCCAGGAAACCGCCGTCCACGAGGACGACGCCGCTGACCAGATTGGGGCGATCGGCTGCCAGCTGGATGGCGACGTTGCCGCCCCAGGAGTGGCCGGCGACGATGGGGCGGTCCATCTCCAACGTGTCGATCAGGGCGGCGACGTCGCCGGCGACGTCGTCGAATCCGTAACCGGAGTCCGGCTTATCGCTGAGGCCGTGGCCGCGCTGGTCGAGGGCCACGACGTGAAGGCGTTGCGCCAGGTACGGCGCCGCCAGGTCCCAGATGCGGCAGTTGGAGGCGAGGCCGTGCAGGAGGAGCAGCGGGCGGCCCCCTCGGCCCGACTCCCGGTAGTGCAGCCGCAGACCACCGGAACCGGGACCCCGGCCGGGCAGGGAGACGAACCGGGACCGAGGAGCTACGACTTCTTCAACTCCTGCACGATGTAGCCCAGACGCTCGTGATCCTCGGGGCTGCGGACGCCGAAGCCGAAGTCCAGGGTGGTGACCAGGCCGGTGTAGCGCGCCTTCAACTTGGGGACCAGCTCGTCGTAGGTGCCAATGACGGCGAACTCTTCGAGCATCTCGTCCGTGATGGAGCTGGCCATCTCCGGCCACTTGCCCTCCATCGAGAGGCGGAAGAGTTTCTGGCCAATCTCTTCCCAGCCGTGCGCCTCCAGGACCGGGAAGTAGACGCGGGTGGAGGCATAGAAGGAGAGCTGCTGGCGGATGGGGGCCTTGGCCTTCTCCACCTCTTCCTCGTTCTTGCCGGTGATGATGAACGCGCCGCCCACGATGTCCACTACCTTCGGGTCGCGGCCGGCCCTGCGCGCGCCTTCCTCGATCGCCGGGATGATTACCTCTTTCGTGTACTTCGGCGTGTTGAAGCCGTGCATGCGGATGCCGTCGCAGAGCTCGCCGACGAGGCGGCAGT
>JBGQEU010000016.1:0-10784 GCA_041496525.1 Dehalococcoidia bacterium | reverse complement strand
GATCGTCTGTCGCGAGGAGCGGGCGCCGGCCATGGCGCCGGCCGGCAAGAACGGGCACGTGGCCGCCTGCTACAACCCGATCTACTACGACGAACGGGGCGACGCTACCTAGAGGTACTTCCGCCTGAGGCGGAGTCCTTGGCCAGGTCCTGCACCAGCAGCTCCAGGGACAGCGTCTCGTCGTAGACACCCCGCTTCACGTCCAGCTCCGCCTCTATCAGGCGGTCATAGGCGGCGCGAATGGCCGGCAGCGGGTAGCGGGGGGCCTGTTCCAGGAGCTTCTCGAGGGCGAAGCCACCCGTCTGCAGACGCCGGCCGATGGCCTGGCCCGTGGCGCCGGTGTCTATCATCTCCCGGGCGATGGCCAGGCGCCGGAAGCGGCCGGCGACCGTCGAGAGGATAACCTGCGGCACGTCTCCTTGCTCCAGCAACCGGTGCAGCAGCCGCATCGCCTGCGCCGGCTTGCCCTCAACTACAGCATCGGCCAGCGAGTACCCCATCTGCTTGCGCGCCGCGCTGACGAGCAGGCGGATGTCTTCCTCCCGGACCGCGCGGTCACCCGCATACGCCTTGAGCTTCTCCAGTTCACCCGAAAGCGCCCAAAGATCGTCACCCGTGAGGTCGGCCAACAGGCCCGCGGACCGCCCTTCGAGCTTCAGGCCCATCGCTCTGGCCCGCTGGCTGATCCAGAGCGGCAAGCCCTTGCGACCGAGCACTGCGCACCTCTCGACCTTGGCCTTCGCTTGCAGCGCCTCTAGGAGCGGGTTGCCGGCAGCCACTTCGCCGCCGATGAGGACAAGGACACTGCTGGCCGGCATGCGGTCCACGTAGTCGACCAGCGGCTGCCACGGCCCGGCCGGGGGTTCGGAGTCCGGCTCCGCTGCGGTCCGGCGCGACCGTTTCGCCCTGCCCGCGCGGCCCGCCCCCTGGAACAGTTCCTCTACAATGACAAGCCTCTTCTCGCCCAGGAACGGCGCCGTATCGCAGGCGCCCATGATCTCCTGGGCGGTCGTTTGGCGGCCGTCCAGCGTCAGGGTGTTGGTCTGCAGAGAGCCGTCGGTGTCCAGCCCCGCCTTCAGCTTCTGGAGGGCCTCGCGGCGCAGGAACGGCTCCGGCCCGTAGATGATATGCAGCATGTGCGCTCAGGCTAGCACACTGGTGCTGTCACTAGCAGTTCGCGGTGGGGTCTATCGCGGGACAGCGAGTGCAGGAGTCGCGGCGAGTCATCCGTCGCGAGGCCCTGCCAGGTCTCTGCCAGCCAGGGTGGATGTCGCCTCATTCGATAAGATCAGCAGCAGCAACGCCAAGAGTGCCACCAGGTGCTGGTACGTCAGTTCCAGCGTCAGACCGGCCACGGGGAGAAGACCGAGGGCCACGGCATCCCAAAGCGCCGCCTCGCCGCGCCGAGCACGGTTCAGACATCCCGCGAGAGTGGCGCCGTAGAGACCCAGCGCCAGCGCGTACAGTGGCATCGGTAGGTACAACGTCAGACCCAGGCTCCAGAGGGAAAGGATCGCGGCCGTGGATGAGTCCGGCCGGCCGTAGTAGGACCCGACGAAGAGGATGATTAGCAGGCCCGCCACGCCGAGCTGCAACGGCGCCGGTCGTGCATCGCGGCGCCAGCGGACTCCTGACCAGGCCCAGAAGATGACGAAGGCGTTGAGCAGCACTAGAGCCTCCGCCACCTCCAGCAGAGGGATGCTGGCCGGGGGATCAGACGTCAAACCCTGCGCCTGGTAGGCTTGCGCGGCCAGCACGTGGTACTGGGCGGCCAGATACGCCAGCACGGTTTCCCCCACCACTACCCTCCGCAACGGTGGCGGCCGCCGATCGGCCCAGGCTTGGCCGGCAAGCGCGAGCATGATCGCAGCAGACATCAGCCCGTACACGAGTCTGGCCGTGGAGCCCTCTTCGACAAAGGCGAAGAGCACGCTGATTCCGGCGAAGGCCGCCAGCGCGGGCGCCACCACAGCAAGCAACGACCGTCTGCCCGGCTCGCCGCGGAGCATGGCGTAGGCAAACATGGCGACGGCCACGACAGCTGCGACAGACGAGACGTTGAACGCGTACGAGCCGGCGATCACCAACGCGTCGTACACGCGGAGGACCAGCCCGTCTTTCGGTATATGAACACCCACCCGGCTCAGGGTTCTGAAGAGCAGCAGCTCTGTCAGACCCGCGATGAGCAACGTCCACAGCAGGTACGGGGCAACGGCGCTCAGGCCGGGGAGGGCGCTGGCCCGCGCCGGGAGGGCGGCGCTCCTCCGCATGACGTTCAAGCCCTCTTCTTGAGCCGCTCGTTGTAGATGACGTATCCCGCAGCGCCGACGGCCACCGCGAGCAAGAGCCCCAGTATGACGATTGATGGTATGTTGGCGCCTCCACCGCCGGCGCCCTCCACCGACAGATCGGCGAACTGCGATACAGACTTGATCCCGTCCCGCTCGCCCTTGCTGCCGTCCCACACCGCGAACGCCACGTTCGTCTTTTGCCCCGGCTCCAGCGGAGCATAGGTGTCCCCCTGGGCCTCCATCGCGCGGTCGAAGAGCACATACCACTTCCCGTTGTCCCAGACACCCTTGCCGCCGACCATCTGGCCCTCGCCGGTGCTCAGCGTGCCGAAGCCGGAGGCCACCAGGTTCTCCACCGGAGTGTTGCGAGACGTCTGCGACAATATGTTGCCGGCGGCGCGGCCGGCGTAGAAAGTGTTGTCGTCCTGGAACGGGTACAGGTCAGCGGCCGCGTTGGGGTATGTTTGAGGCACGCTCACGAAGCCGCTATCGATGTCCGCCTGCCAGTCCGCCTTCCAGTGCCAGATGTTCACCTGGCCGCCCGTCTGGCCCATGCAGAAGGACGGCAGCGTGGAGACGCCGTCGGCCGGCAGTTCGATGGCCGCCGCGTCCCGGAAGCTCTGCGGTGCGAACGCAGACATGTCTTTCGTCTGGTCATCCCACTCCAGCCGGAAATAGATGCGCTTGTCATCGTGTAACGCGCGCACGGCGATGGCGCGAATGCCCCCGCCGCCCATGGGGATGGCGGCCTGCTGCGCGCTGAGGGGGATCTCCACCGGCGCGACGCTCTCCCATATCGACGCCCGCGGATCATCCAGAGGGACTGTCTCCTCAGTCTGTCTGGCGCCCACGGCGATCACCTGAGAGCTGGCAAGCCGCACGTGCGCCTGAGTCAGGACGGCAGCCACCAGGAGAACGCCTGCGATCACTCCCAGGCCCAGCAGCCGGGGGTTGGCGCGCAGTGCAGGTATCAATGCGGTTCCTCCTGCGGGCCGGCGTCCCCAACTGCGGACATGGGACAGGCATCTTCGCCAATAGAACAGTCCATATCGCTGAAGGGCGGCGGCTGGGGGCTTACCTCCTGTGCCGCCGTCGTCCTGCCCAGGACGCGGGCTTCCCGTTCGGCAAGCTCGACCAGGCCTGGCGCCAGGTCTCCGTAGAACCCGGCCTGAACCTTCTCCGCCAGCAGCGACGCGAACGTGCGGAGCCACGGCCCCAGGTGCTCGCGCCAGAACCGGCGCTGCGCCCGGCGGCAGATGTCCGCCCTGGCCCGGCCGTCGTGCACCAGCGCGAACGCCTCTTTGTAGGCCAGGAAGCGCATGAACTCCAGCTCAACGGTCAGGTGATCGACCCGCTCCGGCTCCTGCCCGCCGATGCGGAGGCCGAAGGCGCGGTAGAAGCCGGCCACGTCCGCCATGACGTTCACCTGCCGAAAGAGGTGAGCCCCCAGATAGCCCGACTCGTACGGGGGGCAATCCGGCCGAGGGAGGTGGCCGAACGCCCGCTGGTACTGGGCCTGCAGCCCCTCCAGCTCGGTGCCGTCGATGTGGCGGGCCAGAGCCTTCAGGCGAGGCATCAAGCCCCTGGCAGCAATAGCGGCGGCCGCATGAGCCGCCGGCGCTGCTTCCTCGCGCAGCGTGCGATGCCTCTCAGCCGTGGGGTATGCGGAGGCCAGACTAAAGAACCGGAAAAGGGCGCTGCGGGCCACCGCTCGCTGGACGCGTGGTGCGTCCGGCTCGAGGACGGCAGTGGCGGCAGTCATTTTCATGGCATCAGATGGAGTTCTGGTACTTGGGGTCCCGCACGTGGAACGGTTCCATGACGGACATGCGCACCGCCTCGCGCCCCTTCTTGTCGTATCCCACGATCGTGTCGTTATAGATCTCCCGTGTGCGCCCGTTCATATTGAACTCCGCCACCTTATCCCCCTTGATGATCTCGTAGCGGAAGATGATCTTGCGCTGGGCGCGGAAGAGCTGAAGCACCGCCAGCAGCTCCCGCGAGGGGTTGGTGTAGCGCTCGATGGCGTCCTCGACGCCGGGCCCGAACATCTGCCGCAGATACGCCCTTGGCACCCAGCGCGGCGGGATGTAGTAGACGTTTGGCTCGGTGCCGAACTGAGGGTAGGAGGGCAGGGCCACCTTCTCCACCCGCACGAGGTAGTGCATGGGGTTCTTGGGATCGTCGGCCCACTGGCCGTCCGCGGCGATGTTGACCAGCCCCTGGAGGCGGATCTTGCCCACACAGGCGGCCATGCAGCGGGTCTCCATAGGCACGCCATCGCTGAGGTCGTCGCGCCCCTCGATGCGTGGGTAGCAGGCGATACACTTCTCGGAGACGCGCGTAGTGCCCCGGTACATGGGCTTCTTGTACGGGCACTGCTCAACACACTTGCGGTAACCGCGGCAGCGCTTCTGGTCGATGAGAACTATCCCGTCCTCCGGCCGCTTGTAGATGGCGTTGCGGGGGCAGGCCGCGGCACAGCCCGGATAGGTGCAGTGGTTGCAGATGCGCTGCAGGTGGAAGAACCACGTCTTGTGCTCGGGCAGGGTAACTCCGCCGCCGTCCAAGGGCGTGGAGGTATCCTCGTAGATGTTGGGGGCGCGCCACTCCTTGTCCGTCGGTATGTAGCCGAGCGCCTGCTGGCCGGTCTTGGCCTGTTTCGCCGCCTCGAAGATAGTCATGCCGTCATAGACGCCGTAGGGCGCCTGGCCGGGGTCCTTCTTGGACGTGTCCCATCTCTGGCCGCCGGGGTTCACCTCCTCCAGCAACGAGAGCATCTTCACGTCCCAGTTTTGGGGGTAGCCGCCGTAGGGCTTGGACTCGACGTTGTTCCACCACATGTACTCCTGGCCCTGAGAGAACGTCCAGGTGGACTTGCAGGCCATCGTGCAGGTCTGGCAGCCGATGCAGCGGTTGATGTTGAACACGGCGGCGAATTGCTGTTTGGGGTGCGCTTCCGGGAAGCGGTACTCCATCTTGCGGCCCAGGTGCCAGTTATAGACCTCAGCCACGGCGGCCGCCCCCCCGGCAGGCGTGCAGGACATCGTCGATCGTCTGCCGCACAAAGGCCTCCCCCCGGGCCTCGTAGATGGCGTGGTCGCCGGTGTAGAACGGCGTCTGGAACAGGCGCAGGAGCCGCTCCGGCGAGTAGCCCATGAGAGCGAACTCCTCCACGAGGGCGCGGGCCATCTCCGCCGTAGCGTCCTGGTCCGGCGCCGTGGGCACCAAGACGCCCACTATCTCCCAGGGGTCGTCCGAGTCAAATTCCTTCGCCATCGTTCTCTCGCTCTAGGTCACCTTTACCAGCTGGCCAGCCAGGTAGCGATCCATGAACTCGCTCTCGTTGCCGGGGGTGAAACCTGTCGTGGCAGGCTCCCACACGCCCTTGCCACCGGGGCCGCCCGCCTCTGCCCTGGTGATCTTGACCAGAGTCTCCTTGGGCACAGTGTTGAGCCCGTGATTATCGGCCTCACCGCCGAAGAGGAAGCCCACTTCTGCCTTCTTCTTGTGGAAGAGGGTGTCCGTCTGGTGCATGGGCATGAACCAGTCGCGGGTGAGGCTTTGCTGCGACCCGTAGCGCAGGTTGGCCTGGTAGCCGGTGTCTTCCGAAAGGGCGCGGCCGTCCGGCCGCGTTTCGTGCGCCTTCACCGACTTCTCCGTGGCCATGAACGGGGCGTGCTTCATCATGACGATGCCGGGCGGATAGGCCGGGTTGTACTTCACGCGGAGCATGAGACGGGCCACCTTGAAGAAGGCATCGTCAGGCTTCCAGCCCACGTATGGCCTGTCGGCGGGATTGGCATCGATGTAGACGTAGTCGCCGTCTTCGATGCCCATCTCCTTGGCGGTCCCGGGGTTTATGTGCACCTGGTGCTCCCCCACGCCCGGGGACCGTTTGTCCATCCGATAGGGATCACCGAAGTTGGAGTCCCAGATAGCGTTCCAGTCGACAGCCGACCACTGGGAGTGGACGCGATGCCGGGTCTTGGGCGTGAGGCAGTAGAAGCGGTATCCCTGCTCCCACAGTGGGTTCTTGGTCTGCTTCACCTGCGACCAGGGCATCTTGATGTTGCGGACGGTGCGCTTTTCGGCGTCCATCTCCTCGGGCGGTATGCCGTAGTCCTGCGGGCGGATGTAGGGGTTGGAGCTAACGATGACGTTGGGCAGGTAGCGCGTCGCCTCCGGCCCTTCCCGGTGGACGATGAAGTTCTCGCCGTACTCGATGGCTTCGGGGATATCGCAGTAGGAGTTGAGGCGGCCGGTATCGGTGAAGAAGGGGACGCTCTCCAGGATCTGCTCATAGAAGGGGATCCGCGGGTAGGTGCGGAACAGCATGAGGGCGGCGCCCGGCTCTCCGTACTTGCCGTCCAGGATGTCCTTCGCCGTGTAGCCCTTGGTGGTGGTGGAGGTGTCCAGGAGGCGGTCGATGTAGACGTCTTCGCGGCTGTCCAGGGCGAATTTCCAGTAGTCGCGGACCCGCTTGTCGCCGGTCAGTTCGGCCAGTGTCTCCGCCACACCGGCCATGATCTGGAGGTCGTCCCTGCTGTCGTGCAGGGGCTTGATTCCGGTCTTGCCCCAGATCTGGAGGAAGGGGTTGGAGCAGGAGGCGGTGACCTCCAGGGACTGGGACTCCATCCAGGAGTTGGCCGGCAGGATGAAATCGGAGTATTCGCCGGTGGCGGTCATCTCGATGTCCTGGCCGACGATCATGTCGATCTTTGGGTTGGTGTTCTTGATGAGGTGGTAGGCCCACTTGGCGTTGTTGATGATGTTGACGTTGGTGAACCACATCAATTTGGTGGGCGTGGGCAGATGGGTCTTGCCGGTGAAGACCTTGCGACCAAACCGGGGGGTATCTACGGCCAGGAGCGTATCCCCGTGCGCCCAGTAGGCCACCTCTTCGTCAAGGGCGTAGCTGTGGGCGTGCTCCTTGGTCATGGGCGCGGCGGCGTCGAGCACCGGGTCGAACGGGTCCTCGGCGACCCAGCCCTTGAAGCCGGGGCCGGTCCACGGCGAGCCCTGGAAGAGGGCGGCCTTGTAGTTGCCGGCCCAGGTGTGGCAGCCGGCGCCGGAAATGCCGATGTTGCCGGTCAGCATGAGGGGCAGGTAGGTGGCGCGGTTGTGGAGGGTGGCGTGGAACCAGTGATTGATCCCTTCGCCGATGTGAATGGCCACGGGCTTGTTGTTGGGGTTGGCGATGTCCTCGGCCAGCCTCTGGATGAGTTCCCTGGGGGCCCCGGTTATCTCGGTGGCGGTGTCCAGGTCATAGTCCTGAAGATGTATCTTGTACGCCTCCCAGAGCGTCATCACCTCGACCTGGGAGCCGTCTGCCAGGGTTATGTTCCGGCGCAGCTCCAGTTCGGGGTCGATGCCCGTGGCGGCCAGGTGGTCTCCGACATCGTCACGGGTGATGGGCTTGAGGCTCTGACTGTTGCGATCGAAGACGACGAAGTCGCCCAGCTTGGCGTACTGCTCCTGGGTCAGCCCCTGCAGGCTGAAGCTGGCGCCGCCGGGCGTCAGGCCCGGCCGGTAGTTAGCGAACGCGTCCTGGGCCCGCAGCCGCTTCAAGTTGTCGGTGCGGACCAGTAGCGGCAGGTCGGTAAAGCGCTTGACGAAGGCCTCATCGTGGAGACGGTTATCCATGATGTGGCGGGCCGCGTACAGGAAAATGGATGTATCAGAGAGGCCTGGCCGCACCGGTATCCAGTAGTCGGACTTAACCGCGGGTGGGCTGTATTCGGGGGTGATGGATACGATCTTGGCCCCTCGCTCCATCAGCTCGTTGAAGAAGTGGTTCTCCGGCATCTTGTTCTCGACCAGGTTCTTGCCGCACTGGATGTGCAGCCGGCTGTTCCGCAGGTCGTTGAAGTCCATATCGGAAGCCTGGAGGCCATGGACGAAGGGCTGGCCAGGGGCCTGGTCGCCGTGCCAGGTGTAGTTGGACCACCGGCGGCCGCCGAGGGCGTGCTCGTGGTCGACGCCCCGTACATACACATCCAGGAGGGCCATCATATTGCCGAAGCGGTAAAGGCCATACTTGCCGATGACGCCCGTCAGCCCCATACCGCCGCGGAACTTCATCGTCCTGGTACCGGCGCCGCCCCACTGCTCCAGCATCTCCGGCTCGTAGCCGTCTTTTTCCAGGCGCCGACGCCCGTCCTCGCCGCTGTAGGTGCGGGCGATAGCGATGAGTCCCTTTGCCAGGTAGGTGTTGGCGTCGTCCCAACTGAGCCGGGCGAAGGTGTCGGTGCCCCGGGAGTCGAACTTATACTTGCTGCGCAGCTTTGGATCGCCGGAGAGAGGTGGGAAGCCGTCGTCGGCCCACTGCTTCCAGCCCTCCCGCACCATCGGGTACTTCAGGCGGTAGGGGCCGTATACGCGCCGGTGCATGGTGTAGCCCTTGAGACAGCCGCGCGGGTTCCAGTGGGCGGTGGCCTTGTTGCCCATGAGGTCGCCGTAGCGCTGTACGTCGTAGTTCTGCTCCAACCGCGTAACGATGCCGTTGCGAGTGAAGGCCCGCAGCCGGCAGGCGTGGGTGTCGTTGGGGGAACAGACGAAGGTGAAGGAGTCATCGTACTTGTACTGGTCAAGGTAGACCTTCTCCCAACCCCGATCCGGGTAGAACTGCAAGGGGTTGGGGATGTCGGGGGTTTCCTCCAGGAAAGCCAGGTCCAGGACGCTGGCGGCACCCACTGCGGCCAGGGCGCCGGCCGACATCTTCAGGAAGTCCCTTCGGCTCAGAAAGCTCATCGACTCCGCTTGCCCGCGGGCGATAGCTCACGCTTCCCGCCGCGGCCGCGTCTCTCCTGCCGGCTGGACAAGACCGCCTGGCGCGCCACGACGCCCGAGAGCGTGTTCCGCGCCAGCACCCGCTCCACTTCCTTCTGCGCCTCCGCCCAAACCGGGAACACGGCACAGATTTCACGGCGGTCGCAGCGCGATGGGGCCGCCGTGCAGCGGTTCAAAGCCGGGGGCCCGAAGGCGCTGACGATCTCCAGCAGCGTGATGCTTTCCGCAGGCCGCGCCACACGGAGACCGCCACGGGCGCCCCGTTCGCTTGTGAGGAGGCCCGTACGGACCAGGGTGCGGGCCACCTTGCGCAGGAACTGATAGGGGATCTCCTGGCGCCGGGCGATGTCGGCAGTGCTGACAGCCCCGGAGTTGGCGCCGATGTCCAGCATCAGGCGTAGCGCGTAATCGGCGTTGCGGTTGAGGCCAAGCATCGATAGCGACCCTTTTTGTCTCAATCGTGATTCTCTGCACAATCGCGTCTACCGTCTGTCGGGCACAGTACTAGTTTCAGTGGGGCGTTACCCGACGTCTGCTCAGCGGTCAGGTTACATATGAAGTGCTATGACCGCAGGCCACAAATCGCTTGCCCGCGCCCTCGTTTAGCGCCCATTTCGTATCTGGCGGGAGTGCATGGGAGTCGAACCCACCCGGGACGGGTGCACCGCCCCGCAACGGTTTTGAAGACCGAGAGGCCCACCGGGACCTTTCCACTCCCGAGGATAGATTACAGTGGATAGTGGGCAGTGGACAGTGGACAGTGGACAGAGCGGCGACCTAGTCCGGGAAGCTGTTCGAGATGTAGTGATCGGCGGCGATGGCCGCGGTCACGCCGTCGCCGACGGAGCTGGCCACCTGCCGCGCCGAGTTCTGGCGCACGTCGCCGGCCGCGAAGAGCCCCGGCGCCTGTGTGGCCATCCAGTCGTCGACCAGCACGTGCCCGCCGGCGTCCACCGGCGTCACGCCGCCGAGAAACGCGGTGTTCGGGTGCTGGCCGATGAAGATGAATAGCGCCGCCACGGACATGGCGCTCGATGCCCCCGTAACCACGTCGTGCAGGTTCAATCCGGTCACCTGCCCGTCGCCCAGGACCTCATCGACAACCGTGTTCCAGAGGAAGTGCATCTTCGGGTTGGCGAAGGCCCGCTCCTGGAGAATGCGGCCGGCGCGCAGCTGGTCACGGCGGTGAATCACGGTCACCTTCTCCGCGAACCGGGTTGTAAACAACCCTTCGTCCAGGGCTGCATCGCCGCCACCGACCACCGCCACCTCCTGGCCCTTGAAGAACGCCGCGTCACAGGTAGCGCAGTAGGAGACGCCGTGGCCGGTCAGGCGCTCCTCGCCCGGCACTCCCAGGCGGTTGTACTCCGCGCCGGACGTCACGATCACGGCCTTGGCCAGGAGATCGCCGTCGCCGCTGCGTATCCGCCATTGCTTGTCGCTCCGCTCCAATCCACTCACCTCGGCGTACTCCGTCTCCAGCCCGTAGCTCTCCGCCTGTTAGAGCATCGTCTGGGCCAGGTCGAAGCCGTTAGCCGTCGGCTCGCCGGGGTAGTTCTCCACCAGCTCAGTGAGCGAGATCTGCCCGCCGATCACACCCTTCTCGAGAAGGATTGCGCGGCGCCGGGCACGGGCCGCATAGAGACCGGCGGCGAGGCCAGCCGGCCCGCCGCCGATTATAACGGTGTCGTACTCTCTGGT
>JBGQEU010000015.1:0-11264 GCA_041496525.1 Dehalococcoidia bacterium | reverse complement strand
CAGGGCGGCCGAAGGGATGCCGACGGCGGCCAGCACCTTGATCGCCTTTTCGCGGAAGTGGTGGTCTTCCCGGGACATGCCGCTCATTCCCAGCGTCAGCATCCGGTAGATGAGCCCCTTGAGCCCGGTGGCCGTCCGGGCGTAGTGGACGATGTCCGGGCGGAAGACGAGCCAGGTTTCCACCACCAGCAGCGAGAAGTAGAAGAGCCAGATGTAGCCGAAGCCCGCCATAGCCGACGTGAAGTGCGGCGTGAGGAAGATGAGGATGCCCCGCTCCGGCCGGCCCAGGTGGGCCACCAGGGGCAGCGGCGCCACCATCATGAACGATAGCGCCATCAGCAACGAGAAGGACGCCACCGGCTTCAGGCTTTTGATGTTGAACACGTGATACAGGGAGGAGACCACAAAGGCGCCCGCCACCAGCCCGGTGATGAACGGGTACAGGACTATGAGCAGGCTCCACTGGATCTCGACCTCGTTGGGGAAGACGAACGCGGGCATGCCTAAACCACCTCGCCGTCCAGCTCGAGGTAGAAGGCCTGCGGCTTCGTGCCCATGTGCGGCTTGAGGACAGTAATGTTCCGCTCCGCCAGGATCTTGGAGACCGCGCTCTCCGGGTCGCGCAGGTCGCCGAACTTCCGGGCGCCCACCGGGCAGGCCTCCACGCAGGCGGGCAGGCGGCCCTTGGTGATTCGGTGGTAGCACCACGTGCACTTGTCCGCGACCTGCTCGTCAGGAAGGAGGTAGCGCCCTCCGTAAGGGCAGGCCTGGATGCAGTAGCGGCAGCCGATGCACTTGTCGCGGTTGATCAGGACTATGCCGTCCGCCGTCTTGTAGGTGGCGGCCACCGGGCAGACCTGAGTGCAGGGCGGCTTGTCACACTGGTTGCATAGCTTGGGCACGAAGAAGCTCTTCGTGATCGTCTTGCCGCGGACCTCCTCCGGCACCGGCTCATCGGCGAAGCCGTTGATCCCGCCCGCCGGCGAGTCCACGTGCACCTCGCCATCGGCCGTGAAGCAGTAGCGCTCCACCCAGGTGCGGTTACACTGGGGCTCCCAGGGCACGTTGTTCTCCTGCTTGCAGGCGCGGGCACAGCGGCCGCAGCCGATGCATTTCATCGTGTCGATGACGAAGGCCCAGTCGTGCTCTTCCGGCCGGTAACCGTCGGTGGCGCTGCTGCCCTCAGCGTTGGTCGTGCGGGGCGCGGACGGGTCGAGGACGCCGCGCAGTGTGTAGACCAGGAGCCCGCCGAAGGCGGCCTGGGCGCCAAGCTTGATGAACCGACGCCTGGAGACGGACATCTAGGAACTGTCCTCGCGTTTGTGGCACTTCAGGCAGCTATCGCCGGCGCGGCCGGTGTGGCTGGGCGGCACCGGCTGCCACTGGTCCGGCCCGTGGCAGGCCAGGCAGTCCGCGCGCCCCGAGAGCGTATGTTTGATGACCGGCGGGAAGCCGGGGTCATGGGGGTTGTGGCAAAGCACGCAGGACGCCGATGCGCCTGCCGCCTCGGCCGGGTGCGTGGCAGGGTCCACCTGGGGAAAGTCCTTGGGCCGCGAGGCGAGGCCGGTGTGGCAAGTCTTACAGAGGTCACGGGCGTCGGCCAGGGCCAGGGGCGCTGCTTGCCCGCCGCGCGCCAGGTCGATGTGCCCCTCGGCGGCGCCGTGGCAGCTCTCACAGCTGACGGTAGCGTGAGCCGAGGCGGCTATCGCTTCGTTTGTCGCCGCATGGCACTCGGCGCAGGCGGACGAGGACGCGAATTGGGCAGGCCGCGCCGACCACCAGGCCGGGTTGTCCTTATGGGTGAGACCGATTAGCTCCACAGATACGGAAGCGGTCATCGTACGCATGAACAGGCCCAGCGCCATGACGAGCGCCAGCACCAGGACGAGGGCCGTCCTAATCACGATCCACCCGACACGCCCACCCGGCCGTCATTCACGCACCCCCTCCGGCGTGTATCCGCCGCTCTCTGGTCAGACTACCGATATGACGCTTGTGACGGGTAAGGCCTACAGTGATGTAGAGACTCGCCCGTATCCTCAACGGCACGGCCGCTCTATCCGCCGGCTGAACGGCGTCCGCACCGGCCGAACCGCAGCACCGAGGCACTCAGCATCATCCATGTCTGTCGCTTTCGTCTTACGTCTCTATGCTAAGGGGGCGCCATTCCCAAATCGATGCGTCAACGGGTAGGGTCATTGCCGCTGCCGGGGCCCATGGGAGCATTGGCCCGGCGGGTACCTTCGGAGAGCCTGTGCTGTATCCATTGGCTGAGGCGGCGCGGGCCTGAGAAGGGCACGGAGCCCTCAGATACAGGGAAGGCCATAGGGAGCCATGTGACTAATGGCCCCTCAGAAATAGGCACAATCGCATTGGCTGAATCCCGGCCAGGCAGGCTAAGCTCGAAGTGTCGGCCAGATCATGAACGAACGAACGCTGCGATGGATGAGCGTGGTCGTGCCCACGACCTCTGTGGCTGTCTTCGAGCTGTTCAGCCATAGCCTGCTCCCCCACTCGGTGCCGACCTGGGTCAACGTGGTCGTCGCCTTCGCCGGCCTGACCCCGGCCGCGTTCATCTTCTCCACATTCGTCTTCGGCACCATGGCCCGGCTGGAGCGCGACCTCCGCGACCGGAACCGCCGCCTGGCCCTCCTCAACGCCGTCGCCACCGACGCCAGCGAGTCCATGGAGCTGGAGGAGGTGGCGTCCGCCATCACGCGCAACCTGGCGCAGGCGCTGACGGCGGAATACGCCGGGCTGGCGCTGGCCGGCGAAGACGATGGAGCACTGAGGCTGGTGGCCCAGAACGGCCTGCCACCAACCATGACGGATGCGGGCGGTCAACTTGGCCCCAACGATTGCGGGTGCCGGCGGGCAGTCACCGAAGGCCGTGCCGTTGTGGTCGAGGATTCACGGGAGAACACCTCCTGTGCCGGCGTATCCGCGGAAAGATCCCCTGTAACCTGCGTCAGCGCCCCCGTCAGATCCAAGGGCAAGACCATCGGCGCCATCCTGCTGGCCAGACGGAAGTCTCTCCCCCTCAGCCCCGATGAGGTGGACCTGGTGACCGCGCTGGGGCTGCAGGTGGGCCCGGTGCTGCAAAACGCCCAGCTCTTCAGCCAGACCGGCGCCATCGCCGTGCTGCAGGAACGCCAGCGGGTGGCCCGGGAGGTGCATGACGGCTTGGCCCAAACGCTGGGTCACCTGAGCCTGCAGGTGGGCATCACGGACCGCCTTCTGGCCGACCGTGACCTGGACGGGGTCAGGGCTCAGGTGGAAGCCATGGGCCAGGCGGTCCGGGGCGCTTTGAACGACCTCCGCCAGTCCCTCGTGGACCTGCGCGTCCCACTTTCGGCCTGCGGGGACCTGCGCCGTACCCTGCGCGAGTACGTGGCCAAGTTTAGCCTGCAGACAGGTGTTCCCTGTCACTTCGAAGACCAGCGCGGGCCGGCACCGGCGCTGTCACCATCAGCTGAGGTTCAGCTTATTCGCATCATCCAGGAAGCCTTGACCAACGTGAAGAAGCATGCGCCCGAAGCCTCGGTCTGGCTCCGCCTGCAGACCAGCGGCCAGCAGTTCCGCATCACCATACAGGACGACGGCCCCGGATTCGAGCCGGCGGCGGTCGGCGACAGCGGCCGGTTCGGGCTGCAGACCATGAAGGAACGGGCGGAGAGCGCCGGCGGCGGATTCGTCATCGAGAGCCGTCCCGGCAGCGGCACGAGGCTTCAGGTGACGGTTCCGATGGAGGGAGTGAAGGTGGCATGACGGCGGAGACGTTCCTCTTGGTGGACGACAACACGTTGCTGAGGGGCTCCCTGGCGGGGCTCATCGGCCTTTGGCGGAAGGGCGCCACTATTGAAGAGGCAGCCGATGGGGAAGAGGCCGTGGAAAAGGCCCGCCTCCTGCACCCGGCCATCATCCTGATGGACATCCGGATGCCCCGCTGCGACGGCATAGAGGCCACGCGCCGCATTAAGGCGGAACTCCCTGAGACGAAGATCATCATGCTCACCGTCTCTGAGGAGGAAGAGGACCTGTTTGAGGCCATCGCCAGCGGCGCCCACGGCTACCTGGTGAAGAATATGAGGCCGGAGGAGTTGTTCGAAATGCTGGAGGGCGCCCTGCGCGGCGAAGCGGTGATCGCTCCCGCCATGGCCCAGCGCATCCTGCAGGCGTTTGTGAGTCAGGCCCACCGCCAGGCAGAGTTCGGCGAAGCCCAGGCCGAGCTGTCTCCGCGGGAGATCGAGGTGCTGGAGCTGGCCAGCGAGGGGGCCGCCAACAAGGACATCGCCGACCGGCTCTTCATATCCGTAGGGACGGTCAAGAACCATGTCCATAACATCCTGGAGAAGCTCCACCTCAAGAACCGCGCCCAGATAGCGGCCTACAACCGCTTGCGCAGGGTGGGCTGGCGTTAGCGCCCGGGCGCCCCACACGCCCCCGCACCGACCAGCCCGCTGCCATCGGGTGTCGTAACCACCAGCCGGCTGGCGGGCTAACGCATCCGGGCCCCGCGCGCGATATGGTGGAGACGGAGGGGAATCGAACCCCTCGTCCAGAGGAAAACCCACCCGGATGTCCTACAAGCTTAGCCGTCGCTTGGGTCTCGCCCGGCGTACCGCCGTCGGCCGCGTAACCGCCGGGCCAGCCGATTGTCTTGGGCCCTCCGTATCGGCGTGAGGAGGACAGCACCCCGACATTGCGTCGCCTGGTCCCGCCCATCGGGGTGAGGCCTGGAACAGACGTCGCTACCTTAGATTAGGCAGCGAGAGCGTACTGGTTTGTGCCAGTTATTTTTTGCCACGAGATTAACGAGGATATGGCAACCTCGGCTTGCAATCCGGGCTCAACCTTCCCTGTCGAACCCTTTCGTCCCCGTACACACATTGTACCACGTGACAGGTTAGAGGCTTGTTCTCCCGTCACCCCCGCCGACGCACCGCGCGCTGCATGGCGCGCTCCGCGTCTCGTTTGGCGATGGCTTCTCGCTTGTCGTACTTCTTCTTGCCGCGCCCCAGGCCGATCTCCAGTTTCGCCTTCCCGTCCTTCAGGTAGAGTCGCATGGGAATGATGGTGACGCCGGCGGTCTCCACTTCCAGGGCCAGCTCCCGGATCTCCTTCTTGTGCAGGAGCAGCCGGCGGCTGCGCGTGGGGTCGTGCTGCATGCGCCCGGCCGGAGGATACTGAGCGATGTGCGCGCCCACCAGCCATACCTCATCGCCCCGGGGCCGTACGTACGCCTCACGGATGCTGACGCGGCCGTCGCGTATCGACTTGATCTCCGTCCCCGTCAGGGAGAGTCCGGCCTCCAGCGTGCGCAGGATGTGGTAGTCGAACCCGGCCTTCCGGTTGACGGTGACTGTCTTTTCGCCCACCAGCTGCTCGCTAGGGAAGCGCTTTACATAAGTCTATCGCGTTGCACGCGACGGCGTCACTGGCCGGAGGCCTGCACGAGCCCGTGCAGGTAGTCGATAGCCGCGTAGAGCTGCGGGCCCGCCCCGCTCGTGAACTCCTGGTCTGTGAGGTCGATCTGCACATCCGGCTTCAGTCCCACGCCTTCGATCTGCTCACCGTTGGGCGTCAGCCAGCGGGCGATCGTGACGTAGAGGGCGCCGCCGTTGGACAGCTCGCGCAGGTGGTTGACCGAGCCCTTGCCGAACGTCTGCTCGCCGATGAGCTTGGCCCGCCCGTGGTCGCGCAGGGCGCCGGCCAGCACCTCGGAGCCGCTGGCGGAACCGTGGCTGACCAGAAGCACCACCGGGATGTTCGTGGCCTCGCCGCCGGGCTTGGCCTGGTACACGGTCTTGTTGCCATCGCGGTCCACCTGGGTCAGAACCACACCGCCGTCCAAGAACATATCGGCCACGGACACGGTGGCATCCAGAGCGCCACCCGGGTTGCGCCGCAGGTCCAGGATAATCCCCTTGTAGCTGCCCGCGTCGTGGATGCGGTTCAGTTCCTTGCGCAGGTCCTCCACCGTCTGCTCCGTGAACTGTTGCAGCTCGATGTAGGCGAGGTCCTGCACGAGGCTTCCGTTAGCGTCCTTGACGTCGCGCGAGAAGACGGTGGGAATGACGATGGTCGCCCGCGTTATCTCAACGTCTGCTTTCTGGCCGTCCGAGTGACGTACGCTGATCGTGACCTTGGTGCCTTGTTGGCCGCGAATGCGTTGCACGGCGTTGGCCACCGTCCAGCCGTCTGTCGATTCGCCATCTACCGCCAGGATGACGTCCCCCGGGAGGACGCCGGCCTTTTCGGCGGGCGATGCGCGGAACGGCGCCACGATGACGATCTCCTTGGTCGTGGGGTCCTGGTCCACGTTGGCGCCGATGCCCTCGAAAGTGCCGGAGATTATGTCGAAACCCAGCTTGTACTGCTCCGGCGGGATGTAGACGGTGTGAGGATCCCCAAGGGCGGAGATAATACCGTCGATAGCCCCTTTGCGCAGCGCATCCGGGTTGATGGCGTCCGGGTTGACGAAGTCCTCACGCAGGATCTTCTCGATCTCGCTCAGGACGCCAAAGTCGTCGCCGCCGGCGCTGCTGCTCGACGTCGTGGCCGGCGAACTGCTGCCGCCGCTGTCCCCGATGGTATGGCCCACCACTCCCGACAGCACGATAGCCAGGGCCACTACCAGAGCGGCCAGGCTCCATTTAGCTGCCTTCCACATTACCTGTCACCTCTACCCAATCCAGCGCACCATTGACATAAAGGGCGGCCGCCCTGGCCGCCGCCCGATCGCAATGCATATGCCCCCAACGGGATTCCGCCGCTACGCTCCGGGCCATGCCCGGAACAAGACTGCCTTCAAGTCTAGCATCCTGCAAGTGCCCGTCGCAATTTCGCCGGCGGTCTCACGCTGGCCATGCTGCGGTGTTGCGCATCCGCGACAGCCCGCGTCGCCGCTCTTTGATTGAAGCGGCGCGCGCCAAAGCTGGTGCGGAAACGGCCCACCGCTATAACCGACATAACATATATAGTGCGAACATCAGAAACACCTTGGCGATTGCCCGACTCCCGCTCCGGCCTGTATCATTCAGCCCGCCAATGACACACCGGATCACCCTGGAACACAACACTCTACGCTTCTCCGCCGCCCACTTCACGACGTTCGGCGGCCGCTGCGAGCCGCTGCACGGCCACAACTACGACGTCACCGTCCACATCGACGGCGACCTGACGCCGGATTCGTGGGTTTTCGACTTCGTCGAAGCCAAGCGCATCATCGGCAGTGTGTGCGAAGAGCTGGACCACAGGTTCCTGCTTCCTCTGCACAATGGGGCCCTGTCCGTCACGCAGACGGATGCGGAATATGAGATCCGGGCCGGAGGAAGACGTTATGTCATCCCCGTCGCGGACGTCGCGGCTCTGCCCATCGATAACTCGACAGCCGAGCGGCTGGCGGAGTGGCTGGCAGGCCGCGTGGCCGCCGAGTTCGCCGCCCGCGGCGCCTCGAACCTGCAATCGATAACTGTGGGCGTGGAAGAAGCGCCCGGCCAGGCCGGCTGGTACCCGCTGGCCCTGCGGCCCCCCGGAAGCCCCGAACGATAGCGGAGGGAGCATCGGGGCCAAAAGAACCGAACGCTCTTATGTTGCGATGCTCCAATGCTCCGCTGCTGCGGCACCGCGGCCGGGGGTGGCGCAGGAGCGGTTGACAGCGTTGCCAAAAGCCATATGATGTATCGTGCCGTAGAGCCTATACGATGCGTCCGGCATGAGGAACGGGTATGCAGATAGACTGGCAACGGGCCATTAACGACATCCTGTCCAAGAAGCTGTCCTGCCCCCGCTGTGGGACTATGACAGATGACGTGTTCGTCGGCTACCTGCGAACACCGGAGGCGTCTGACTGGGCGCCCCTCTGCGAAGGCTGCACCAAGCGCGAGAGCTGCGACGCCCGCAAGTTCGTTGTCCTCTGCGAAGACTGCGCCGTCACCGTGCGGCTGCGCGGCCGGCGCGTCGACGAGGATGGCTACATGCTGGCCCTGCTGGAGGAGTGCCGGCGCAATCTGGAGGAGACGCTGGACTACCTGGCGGACTACTGGCGCGAAGACCTCGACATTGACCCGGAGGAGATGGACAAGCGCCTGGAGGAGGTCGACCGGGAGCTCTTCGAAGAAGAGAACACCTGGCGGCACTACGTCGAGGAGCAGTACCTGAAGATCCACGAGTGGTTCCGCAAACGCCACATCCCCATCGTCAACCCCGGGTGGCGCTCCGAGTACGTCGAAGACATCATCGCCCTCGGATACCCGACGCTCCTCGGCGAATAGGTTCGCGCCGGGGCCACCAACCTAACGCCTACTACATCTGCCAGCGGGACTAGACCCCATCCCAAGGAGCGCCCCATGACCCTCTTCCACAGCCCGTGGTTCACCCTTGAGCCTTACCCGGAGATACCGCTGACCGAGCTGCTGGCCCCGTCTGCCAGGCGGTTCCGCGATAAGCCCGCCTTTATTACGGCCGAGGGCCGGTCGTACACGTTCGGGCAGACCTGGGAGGCCTGCCGCCGCCTGGGGCGCTGCCTCCAGGACGCCGGCATCGCCAAAGGCGAGCGCGTGGCCATCTTCTCCGCCAACTGCCCCGAGTACTTCGTCGCCTTCTACGGCATCCTCTTCGCCGGCGGCGTCGTCACCACCCTCAACCCCCTGTACAAGGAGCGCGAACTCCTGCACCAGATGGAGGACTGCCAGGCCTCAGCCATCTTCACCCTTGTCGCCCTGCGGCCGCTCGTCGACACCGCCCATGAGCACCTGCCGCACCTGAAGCACATCTTCGCCATCGAGGATGTCTGGCGGCTGGCCGGCGACGCCCCGGACGAGCTGTTGGCGGTGCACCTGGACCCCCGCCAGGACCTGGCCGCCCTCCCCTACTCCAGCGGCACCACGGGGCTGCCCAAAGGCGTTATGTTAACTCACTTCAACCTGACCTCGAACGTCCGCCAGACCCTCTCCGTGGGCATGACCACCAGCTACTCCGTTCTCCTGGACTTCCTGCCCTTCTACCACATCTACGGGATGATCGTGCTCATGGCCTGCGGGTTCGCGCAGGGCGCGACCCAGGTCGTCATGTCGCGATTCGACCCCGCGCTCTGCCTGGAGCTCGTGCAGCGCCACCGGATCACGAACCTCTTCGCTGTGCCACCGGCCCTGCTGGCCCTGGCCCACTTTCCCGGTACCGACAAGTACGACACGTCCAGCCTGACGATGATCATGAGCGGCGCCGCCCCACTGCCTCCGGAGGTGGCTCGGGCCGCGGCCCTGGCTCTCCAGACGACAGTCCTGCAGGGCTACGGCATGACGGAGACGAGCCCGGTCACGAACGTCAACCCGATCGGGCGGGTCAAGGACGCCACCGTCGGCCCCCCCATCGCCGATACCGTGGAGAAGGTCGTTTCGCTGGACGACGGCCGCGAGCTGGCGGCCGGCGAAGTGGGCGAGCTGCTGACTCTGGGTCCGCAGGTGATGCGGGGCTACTGGCAGCGGCCCGAGGAGACGGCCGAGACGCTGCCCGGCGGCGGCTGGATCCGCACCGGCGACATCGTGCAGTACGACGACGAAGGTTATGTCACCATCGTCGACCGAAAGAAGGAGATGATCAAGTACAAGGGCTACCAGATCGCCCCGGCCGAATTGGAGGCCCTGCTGATGGAGCACCCGGCCGTGCTGGATTCGGCTGTCATCCCCAAGCGCGACGCGGGGTCCGGCGAGATCCCCAAAGCCTTCGTGCTCCTGCGGCCGGAGAAGAAGGCCAGCGTCGAAGAGCTGATGCGCTTCGTCGAAGAGCGAGTGGCGCCCTACAAGAAGGTGCGCGAGATCGAGTTCGTGGAGGCCATCCCCAAGACGCCGTCCGGCAAAATCCTGCGCCGCGAGCTGATTGAGCGCGAGCGGGCCAAGGCGGCCGGCTAGGTTCAGTAGACTGCCCCGCATGAAGCGAGACCGGGAGGCCTCCTGAAGATCCTGCTGATCGTCTCGGCCCTATTCCTGGGCTCCGTGGCGGTCTTTGTCCTCGGCGGCCTGTTCGTGGTCTGGTATCTCCTGGGCGGAGGCAGCGGCGCCGACGGCTGTCACAGCCCGGACGGGTCCGCCCCGGCCCGTCAGGTGACCAGCACGGAGGCCCTAGCGCAGCAGTGGCAGCAGCGCTGGGAGGCACTACAAACGCTTCTCGCCTCCGGCCAGGCCGGCCTCATCGCGTTCGACGAGAGCGAGGTTACTTCCCGCGCCAACCAATTCTTGCGGGAGAAGGATGCGCCGGTGCGGGACGTCCTGGTCTGTTTCCACGAGGGGTCCGCCGAGGCGTGGGCGAAGGCCGACATCCCGGTGCTCTCGGATGTGCCCGTCATCGGCGGGGTGTTCGAGGGCCATGTGCGCATCGCCGGCGCCGCCGACCTCAGCGGCCCGAACCCTCACATCGAAATCCTGGAGATCGATGCCGGACGCTTGCCCGGCGTCGCGACGGACGCGCTGCGCGACCGCCTACAGGACGCGGTCAACAGCCGCCTCGAGAGTCAGACGCTGGACTACCCCTATGCCGTGGCGTTCTCTGAGGGGCAAGTCACTCTGACGGCGACGGTCCCTGCCCCCTGACCTGCACGCCGGTGCGCGGCTACCGCCCCTGCAACCCCTCCAGCAGGCGCCGTGACGCCGACGATATCTCTTCCACCGCCTGGCTAAAGGCGGCCTCGTTGGCCCGCGACGGCGCCCGGTAGCCGCTGACCTTGCGCACGAACTGGAGTGCGGCCGCCCGCACCTCCTCGTCGCTGGGCGGGCCATCCGGGCGGCGCAGCGTCTTGATGCTACGGCACATCTGACCGGGTGATGGAAATGGCTCGTGGCGGGTTTGTGGCTCGACAAGCTCCCGCCAGAGGCGGGCAGGTAGCCCGAACGGAACCTGTGAACCGCATCCCTACGGCTTCCGCGCCAGCATGAACACGAACTCGCCGGGGATCTCGTAGCCGCCCCCGTTGCGGTACGGCTCGATGCTCTCCAGGTACTCGCGGTGGGCCTCGTCCCTCTCCTGGGGCGAGAACTTGGAGTAGGCCAGCGCCACCGGCCCGCCTCCGAACACCGCCGCCAGCACCTCCCGCTCGCCGTCGAATGACAGCGGGCGGTCGATCCGTTCCTCGCGCAGGTCCACGAAGCCCGCCCGCTCGAAGGCGTAAGCAAGCGCGCCCGGCGACCCCAGCTGGAAGAACAGCGGACAGACGTCGGACTCCACCCGCGCGTCCACGATGGGGAATATCGACGCCCAGCCGCAGCGCT
>JBGQEU010000014.1:0-11274 GCA_041496525.1 Dehalococcoidia bacterium | reverse complement strand
TGAGCTTCGCGACGTGCACTCGTCGCTCGGTGCGCCTGCGGGCCGCTTCCGACGGCGCCGTAAACGCCGCGAAATCGTGCCTGCCGCGCAGCGCCCGGGCTGCCTCGCTGACGGCTTCCATGTCCACGCGGGGGCCTATGTGCCAGACGACCTGCCGGTTGAGAGCCGGCCGCTGAGCACCGACGTGAAGCGTGTAGCGGTACCAGCGGCTCACGGCATGACGCCGCACGTCGAAGCCCGGCGGCGCCTCCGCGCCCGCTCTCACGGCGATGTCGCCGGCCAAGAGCGCGTTCGCGCCCCGCACGAATACGTCCAGCGAGCGCCGGCTGGCCGTGATGAACGAAGCGACCTGGCCCCTGGCGTGGACGCCGGCGTCCGTGCGGCCGGCCATGGCCACCCTTATTGGTTCGCCTGTTAATCTGCTAAGGGCCCGCTCCAGCGCGCCCTGCACGGTCGGTGCGTTTGCCTGGTACTGGGAGCCGCCGTACGCCGTTCCCTGGTACTCCAGCAGGAGCGCCACCCGGCGGACAGACGGTTCCGTTGTTGCCATTCGGCCTCGCCGCGGCTCCGGGACCGGCGATCCGGTGCTAGGTCCCCTCCGAGACCAGTTCGATCTGCGCCATGGCCGCGCCGTCGCCGACTCGCGGTCCGATCTTGACGATGCGGCTGTAGCCGCCCGGCCGGTTCGCGTAGCGCGGGCCCAGCTCGTCGAAGACCTTCACCACAACCTTCTTATCGTAGACAAAGCGCAGCGCTTGCCGGCGGGCGGCCAGGTCGCCGTGTTTGCCCAGCGTGATGATGCGCTCGGCCAGGCCCCGCACCTCCTTGGCTTTGGCTTCTGTCGTGATAATCTTTTCGTGCCGCAGCAGGTCAGTGACCTGGTTGCGAAAGAGGGCCAGGCGATGGTCCGTCGGGCGCCCCAACTTGCGGCCCGAGATGCGATGAGCCATGGCTAGGCGCCCTTCTCTTCGGCTTCAGTGAGCTGGAGGAGTTTGCGCTTCCACTCCGGGATCTCCTCCTCGCCCTCGGTCTCGGCCACAGGCGCCTTGGTCTTGGCTTTGGCTTTGGCAGCCTTCTTGCGGCCTACCGGAGCGGGCGCGGTCCCCAACGCTTCGGCGTCGTGCTCTTCCCGCTGCGGCAGCGGCGCCTCGACGGCCCGCTGCGGGACCAGTGGCGCTTCCTCGTCGCCCAGCGGCAGCGCCTCCATCAACTCTTCCTCGCCGCGATCGGCCGGCAGCAGGCCCATCTGATCCAGCCTCTCGCGCAGCTCGTCGTAGGACTTGCGGCCAAAGTTGCGGAGGGCCAGGAGTTCCTCTTCGCTCTTCTCCAGCACCTGTCCCACCGTCATTAGCCCGCTGCGGCGCAGGCAGTTGTAGGCGCGCATTGACAGGTTCAGGTCCTCGATCTGCATGTTGTACCTGTCCTGGGAGAGGACCACGCCGGCGCCCAGGCCCCGCTCCACAACGGGCAGAGAGGGCCGCCCCATGTGTGAGAACAGGCGGAACTGCTCGATGAGGATGTCGGCGCTGGCGCTGACGGCCTCTACCGCCGTCTTCGTGCCATCGGTCCAGACCTCCATTGCCAGCTTGTCGTAGTTGGTGGCCTGGCCCACACGGGTGTGTTCTATCTTGTAGTTGACCTTACGGACGGGGGAGAAGATGGCGTCCACCGGAATAACGCCGATGGTTGTGCCATCCACCTGGCCGGCGGGAACGTAACCCCGGCCCTGCTCGACGTTGAACTCCACATACAAGCGACCGTCGGCCGAGTCTATCGTGGCCAGGTATAACTCCGGGTTCGCGATCTCGTAGTGCTCCGGCACCTGGATGTCCCCCGCGGTGATCGGGCCTTCCCGGCCGCTGATGTCGAGGATGAGGGTACCCGGCCGGTCAGAAAGGGCTCGCAGCCGGATCTCTTTGACGTTGAGGAGGAACTCTATCGTGTCCTCCTTGACGTTGGGGATTGTGGAGAACTCGTGCTGGACGCTGTCGATCCGCACTGACGTGACGGCCGCGCCCTGAAGCGAGCTGAGGAGCACGCGGCGCAGCGCGTTGCCCAGGGTTATGCCGAACCCCGGCGGCAACGGCGCCGCCACGATCCGGGCGAACCCCTCTGCCGACTCTTCGATCTCAATGGCGGGCTCGTCCGAGACCTGCGGGGCCACAGGCGCGCTCGCTCCCCGGTAAACCTGAGGTTCTAACATCTCCACCCTCTAGCGCGAGTAGTACTCGACAATGGTCGACGGGTTGAACTTGGCGCCTATCTCCGCCACCTCCGGCGGGGCCAGCACACGGCCCGTCATGTTGGCCACGTCCAGACTCAGCCAGGACGGAATGGCCTTACTGGCTACAGATTCACTCACGGCCTTGAAGTACTCGCTCTTGCCTCCGCGAGAGGTCCAGCCCACCTCGTCCCCGGGCTTCAGGATGTGCGAGGGGATGGCGGACTTACGCCCGTTTACCGTGAAGTGGCCGTGCAGGACAACCTGCCGCCCCTGCTGCCGCGAGTCCGCAAAGCCCAGGCGGTAGACGATGTTGTCCAGGCGCATCTCCAGTACGCGCAGCAGGCTGTCGCCGGTGACGCCGTGCTTCTGCGCCGCCTCCTGGTAATAGCGGTGGAACTGCGCCTCCAGGATGCCGTACACAGACCGGCCCTTTTGCTTCTCCCGCCACTGCAGACCGCGGTCAGACACCTTACGGCGGCGCGTCGAGCGCGGGCCAGGCGGGTAGGGCCGCTTGTCGAAGATGCAGTTGGTGAAGCACTTCTCACCCTTGAGGTAAAGCTTCTCTCCCAGGCGGCGACAGATTCTGCAGCGGGGACCCGTATACCTTGCCATTCTTTGTCTCCTATACGCGTCGCCGCTTTGGCGGCCGGCACCCGTTGTGCGGCATCGGCGTCACGTCTCTGATGTTCGTGACCTGGAGCCCAGCGGACTGCAGGGAGCGGATCGCCGCTTCCCGGCCGCTGCCGGGGCCCTTGATGCGCACCTCCACTTGCCGCAGACCGTGCTCCATTGCCCTCCGAGCCGCCGTCTCTGCGGCCAGCCCGGCCGCGTAGGGGGTGCTCTTGCGAGATCCTTTGAAGCCTGCGGTACCGGCAGACGCCCAGGAGAGAACGGCGCCGTTGGGGTCGGTGAGGGTGATAACGGTGTTGTTGAACGTGGAGGAGATGTAAGCGCGCCCCACCGGCACGTTCTTCTTTTCCCTTCTCTTGGTCCTTGTCTTTCTTTCTGCCATAGCCCTTCCTTCGGCGCTACTTCTTCATGACGGCGCGGCGCCTTCCGGCCACCGTCCGGCGCGGGCCACGCTTGGTGCGGGCGTTCGTTCGCGTACGCTGGCCGCGAACAGGCAGGCCGCGGCGATGCCGGATGCCACGATAGCTGTTTATCTCAATCAGCCTCTGGATGTCCTGGCGCACGTTCTTGCGCAGCTCCCCCTCCACTGTGAAGTTCTTATCGATGTACTCGCGGATGCGGCTGACCTCGTCGTCGGTCAACTCCCGCACCTTGGTATCGGAAGACACGTTTACGTCACGGCAGATGCGCGTGGCCGTCGGCCGGCCGATGCCGTAGATGTAGCAGAGGGAGATATCGACCTTCTTGTCCCGCGGGATGTCTACACCGGCTATACGGGCCATTCTGGTCTCCTAACCCTGCCTCTGCTTGTGCCGGGGGTTCGGGCAGATGATACGGACCACGCCTTCCCGGCGCACGATCTTGCACTTTTCGCAGCGTTTTCTGACAGACGCCTGTACCTTCATCTTGTCCTACCTGAAACGATACGTGATCCTGCCCCGGGTCAGGTCATAGGGCGACAGCTCGACCAGGACCTTGTCTCCAGGGAGGATTCGGATAAAATGCATCCGGATCTTACCAGACGCATGGGCAAGTACCTTATGCCCATTAGCCAATTCTACACGAAACATGGCGTTGGGCAAGTTCTCCTTCACCGTGCCTTCAACTTCTATCGAATCCTTCTTAGCCATCCTTACCCTAGGGCAATCAACCTCCGCCAGAATCTAGTCGCCCGAAAGATATATTTTACGAGAATATCGGCCCTTACGGCAACGTAAGCACTTCCGGGTCCCCCTCAGTCACCGCCAGGCTGTGCTCGAAGTGCGCCGAAAGGCTCCCGTCGAATGTCCGTACGGTCCAGTTGTCGGAGTCGCGCTTGGTCCGCCAGTCGCCGGCATTGACCATGGGCTCGATGGCGATGACCATGCCGGCCTGCAGCACCGGCCCGGAGGTGGGGCTGCCGAAGTTCGGCACCTGAGGATCCTCGTGCATCTGCCGCCCGACCCCGTGCCCGACGTACTCCCGAACCACGGAGTAGCCCAGGGGCTCCACGTACGTCTGGATGGCATGGCCGATCTCGCCGATACGCGCCCCGGCCCGCGCGGCCGCTATCCCGCGCCAGAGGGATTCCCGCGTCACCTCGATCAGCCGCTGCGCCGCCGGTGACACATTCCCAACTCCGACCGTTACGGCAGAGTCCGCCACGAACCCCTTATGGGTGCAGCCCAGGTCAATGCTGACGATATCTCCGTCCTGGATCTCGCGCTGGCCGGGGATCCCGTGCACGATCTCGTCGTTGACTGAAACGCAAACGGTCGCCGGGTAGCCGTAGTAACCGAGGAAGGTGGGCGTCACTCCGCGCTTCCGGAACTCCCTGCGCACGACCTCGTCCAGTTCCTTCTCGACAAGACCCGGCCGGAGGCGATCGACGAGCAGCTGAAGGGTCTCCGCGACGATGCGGCCGGCCTCCCTCATGATGCGGATTTCGTCTCTAGACTTCAGAATTATCGGCATGGCGCTTGGGTCAGGGCCACTTAGGCGGCCAGGGCCGCCGTCAACTCCCGCGCGATCGCTTCCGGGTCACGCTGGCCATCCACTTCAGTCAGCTTGCCCAGCGACCGGTAGTGCTGCAGTAGCGGCTGCAGGTTCTCGACGTTCACCTGCAGCCGTGTCCGTACCACCTCTGGCTTATCGTCTTCCCGCTGGACCAGGTGTGATCCACAGTTGTCGCAGACGCACGGCTTTCGCGGCGGCTGCGTGGCCTCGTGGTAGATGGCGCCGCACTGCGGGCAGTTCCAACGCCCGGCCAGGCGCCGCACAAGCTCTTCCGTGTCCACCTTGATGTAGATCGCCTTGGTGATCCGCTGGCCCTGCTCAGCCAGTGCTTCATCCAGCGCTCGGGCCTGCTCCGTGTTGCGCGGAAAGCCGTCCAGCATCCACCCCTTCGCGCAGTCCGCTTGTGAAATGCGCGCCCGCAGCATGCCTATCGTGATTTCATCCGGTACGAGCAGCCCGTTCTCTACGTAGGGCTGGGCCTTCTTCCCCAGCTCCGTCCCCTTCCGGATGTTCTCGCGGAACAGCTCACCGGTGGTGACATGAGGAAGGCCGGTCCGTTTGGTGAGGCGGACGGCCTGCGTGCCTTTTCCCGCCCCAGGCAGGCCCAGGAGAACAAGGTACAAGAAGGACAGGCCCTACCGGATGAAGCCCTCGTACTGGCGCATCAAGAGCTGTGCCTCAATCTGGCGCAGCGTGTCCAGGACGACACCCACGACGATGATCAGACCGCTGCTGGTGATGCCGAAAGCCGTTGTGCGGCCGCGGCCGCCAAGGGTGCTGGCCCCCAGTAGATTGGAGAAGACGAAGGGCGCCACTGCCACGGATCCCAGGAAGAAGGCGCCTCCCCAGGTGATGCGGATCAGGACGCGGTTGATGTACTGCTCCGTCGGGCGGCCGGGACGGATGCCGGGAATGAAGCCACCCTGACGCTGCAGGTTCTCGGCCAGGTTCTGCTGCTGGAAGACGACCATCGTATAGAAGAAGGTGAACACGACAGTCGTGACAAATACGAATACCCAGTAGCCCGGGTCGCCGGGGTTGAAGGTCGTGGACAGGAAGTCGCCGAAGTTGGCGATGGCGCTGTTCCCTGATGTCTGCAGGATAGTGCCCAGGTAGGCCGGGAAGATGACTATCGAGAAGGCGAAGATGAGCGGGATCATTCCCGTCGTGTTCACCTTCAGGGGTATGTGCGTCTGCCCGGACTGCCTGTACATACGGCCGGACCGGAAGACGCTACGCGAATACTGGACGGGGATCTTCCTCTGCGCTTCCGAGAAGAAGACGATGTACGCCACGAGGAGGACCATCATGGCGCCGAGGAAGAAGGTGGTGGTGACGCCTTCGCCCGTGCCCGAATAGAGACGGCCGGCAACGAACTGCGGCAGGCCGGCGATGATTCCGGCGAAGATCATGACGGAGATGCCGTTGCCGATGCCCCGCTCGCTGATCAGCTCGCCGATCCAGACCAGGAACATCGAGCCGGCGGTCATCGTGATGATGGCCGCGAACGTGGGCAGGGCGTTTGAGCCCGTGAGTTCGATGCCTGTGATGCCGCCCTGACTCTGCACCAGGATGAGCTGACCGTATCCCTGAACGAAGGCCATGGGCACGGTCATCCAGTGCGTGTAAATCGCGATCTGCTTGCGCCCCTGCTCGCCCTCTTTGGACAGGGCCTGAAGGGCCGGGACAATGGGCACCATAAGCTGCATGACGATGGACGAGGTGATGTAGGGATAGACGCCCATCGCCGCGACGCTCATGTTCTGCAGGGCGCCGCCGCTGAAGATGTTCAGGAAGCCGAGAACGGTGCTGTTACGAAAGATATTGTCCAGCGCCACCGGGTTGACGCCGGGCACCGGCAGGTTGGCGGTGAAGCGGAAGACCACCAGCATGGCGAAGGTGAACAGTAGCTTCTCGCGAATGTCCGGCTGGGACATCGCGCTGATGGCCGCCTGCAGCAGCTGCGGACGCTGCTGCGTCTTAGCTGCGGTCGCCATCGCCAATCTCCACCGCCGCCCCACCTGCGGCCTCTATCTTCTCTTTCGCCGTCATCGAGAACTTGTGCGCATGCACCGTGAGCGCCTTCTTCAATTCGCCTGTGGCCAGCACCTTGACGGGCCGCCGCAGCGTGCGGAGAACGCCGGACTCCTTCAGCATCTCCGGCGTCACATTCGTGCCCGCCGCAAATCGCTCCAGGTCATGCAGATTCACCGCAGAGTACTCCACGCGAAACGGGTTCGTGAAGCCGCGCCGGTGGGGCAGCTTCTTGAAGAGGCGCGTCTGTCCGCCTTCGAAGAAGCGCTTGGGTTTGTTGCGGGCCTTCTGGCCCTTCAGGCCGCGGCCGGAATAAGTACCATGGCCGCTGGCATTGCCTCGGCCTATCCGTTTGCGGGCGTGCTTCGCCCCCGGCGGGGGCTTCAACTGGTGGGCTTGCATCAGTCCTGAGGGTCCTCGGTCACGTCCACCAGGTGGCGGACTTTGGTAATCATACCACGTACGGCGCGGTTATCACTGTGATCCACAGAATGGCCCAGCCGCTTCAGCCCCAGCGCCCGGATGGTGCGTTTCTGGTCTTCCTTGTACCCTATTGCGCTCTTCTTCCAGGTGACACGGAGCCGATCAGCCAATGGAGGCCTCCTGGGAGATCCGCCGCCGCCGTTCCAGCACTTCTTCCGGCGAGCGCAGTTGCGAAAGCGCCAGGATGGTGGCTTTCACGGAGTTCGCTGGGTTGTTCGACCCCAGCGACTTGGCGACAGCGTCCTTAACGCCCGCCATCTCCAGCACGGCGCGCACACCGCCGCCGGCGATGAGCCCGCTGCCCGGCGGCGCCGGCTTGATCAGCACCTTCGCCGCTCCAAAGTGCACGAGCAACGGATGTGGAATGGTCGTACCAACCATCGGGACCTTGATCATGTGCTTGCGGGCCACCGTCCCCGCCTTGCGGATGGACTCCGGCACCTCGGTAGCCTTGGCCATGGCCGCGCCGACGTGGCCGTTCATGTCTCCCACGACGACGATGGCCGTGAAGTGGAAGCGACGGCCTCCCTTCATCACCTTGGCCACACGGTTGATGAACACCACCTTCTCGCTCAGCTCGAGCTGGCTGGCGTCCATCCTTTCCTTCTTGGCGATGTACCTGCGCGGATTCGACATAGATTCCTCGTTTACGCTAGAAGTTGACCCCGCCCTTGCGCACCGCTTCCGCCAGGGCCTTGACCCGGCCGTGGTAGCGGAAGCCGCCGCGATCGAACACCACCGCCTGAATCCCCTTCTCTTTCGCCTTTTTCGCCATGGCCAGGCCCACCATGGTGGCGACCTCTGTCTTCTTCTTGCCGTCGAGCGCCGAGCGTACGTCCTTCTCCTGATCGGACGCAGCTACCAGCGTATGGCCGGCGGTGTCGTCGATGATCTGGGCGTAGATATGGTTGAGGCTGCGGAAGACGGCCAGACGGGGCCGCGCCGACGTGCCGGTCACGGCTTCGCGGACCCGAATGTGGCGCCGTCGTCTGGCTGCTCTTGGCGTCTTTGTCTTCTTCATGGTTCTTCCTAGTGGACGGCCTTCCCGGCCTTGCCCGCCTTGCGCCGCACGTACTCCCCAGCGTAGCGGATCCCCTTGCCCTTGTACGGCTCCGGCGGCCGCACCTTGCGGATGTCGGCCGCCACCTGGCCGACCTGCTCCTTGTTGATCCCCTTGACGATGATCTTGGAGGTGCCATCCACCACGAACTCGATGTTCGGCGGCGGCGGGATATGAACAGGGTGGGAGAAGCCAACAGCCAGCACCAGGTCATTACCCTGCATCTGCGCGCGGTACCCTACGCCCTGCATCTCCAGTGCCTTGCTGAACCCCTCGCTGACGCCGGCCACCATATTGGCGACAAGCGTGCGCGTCAGGCCGTGCAGGGCGCGGTGCCGGGGCTGGTCCGACGGGCGGCTGACGATGATCTGGCCGTCCTCCTGTTTGACCTGGATTTCCGGGACAAGATCGCGGCTCAGCTCCCCCCTCGGGCCCTTGACCACGACCCGGGCGCCATCGATGCGCACCTCGACGCCCTTGGGCACCGTTATCGGCATCTTGCCTACGCGCGACATGTCGGCACCTGCCTCCCCGGCCTCACCGGGAACCAGGGCCCTGCCACATGGACCAGGGCCGTTCCGCCCTGTGCGCGTTCCATCGCTTGGTGGTGGTTCCCGGTTCCTGTTGCCATTCTCAAATCACCACACGTAGCAGAGGACTTCGCCGCCGACGCCTTTGCGCCGCGCTTCCTTGCCGGTCATAACGCCCTGCGGCGTCGACAGTATGGCGACCCCCAGGCCGCCGTAGACGCGCGGGATCTCCCGCCGAGCGGCGTAGACACGCAGCCCGGGCTTGCTCACCCTCTGCAGGCCCATGATCACCGGCTCGCGCGCGTCGGCGTAGGCCAGGTGCACGCGGATGTTCTGGCGCCCACCGTCGCTCTTCAGCTCGAAATCGCGGATGTAGCCTTCCCTCTTCAGGACCTCTGCCAGTGCGATCTTTAGCTGAGAGGCGGGCATCTCCGTATGGTCGTGGCGCGCCGTAAGCGCGTTCCGTATCCGGGTCAGCATGTCGGCAATCGGATCAGTAACCATCGGTCTACCAGCTCGACTTCTGCACGCCGGGCAGGTTGCCCTCCAGGGCGTGCTTGCGGAAACAGATGCGGCAGAGCGCAAACTTGCGGATGAAGGCACGGGGGCGACCGCAGAGCCGGCACCGGTTGTGGCGCCGCCCCGGGAACTTCGGGGTCTGATGGAAGGTCTTCTGGTACAGCGCTTCTCGCGTCATGCTCGTTGCCTCATATCACCCTCGTTTGGCGAAGGGCATCCCCAGCAGCTCCAGGAGCCGCTTGGCCTCTTCGTCGCTCCTGGCCGTCGTGCAGATCGTGATCTGCAGGCCACGGACCTTGTCGATCTTGTCGTAATCGATCTCCGTGAAGATCACCTGCTCCCGGATACCCAGGCTGTAGTTGCCCCGCCCGTCGAAACTGTTCGGCGACACGCCCTGAAAGTCGCGAATGCGGGGCAGGGCGGCATTCAGGGCGCGGTCCAGGAACTCCCACATGCGGTCGCCGCGCAGCGTCACCATGGCGCCGATGGGCATGTCCTCCCGCAGCTTGAAGTTCGCTATGGACTTCTTGGCGCGGGTGATGACCGGGTGCTGGCCGGTGATGGTGGCGATGTCGTTCGTGGCGGCGTCCAGGGCTTTGGCGTTCTGCACAGCCTCGCCCAGGCCCACGTTTACCGTCACCTTATCTAGCCGCGGCGCCTGCATCACGTTCTTGTAGCCAAACTCCTGCATCAGCGCCGGCGCTATCTCATTGCGGTATCTTTCCTTCAGCCTCGGAAGCATCGTCTACACCTAGTCCAGATTCGCATCACAGTTCTTACAATAACGTACCTTGCGGCCGTCGTCGCGCGTGCGGAAGCCTACCCTGACCGGTTTGTTGCAGGAGGCACAGAGCAACGCCACGTTGGCCCAGGAGAGAGGGGCTTCGCGCTCTATGATGCCGCCCGGCTTCTGCGGTCCGCGGGGCTTCATATGGCGCTTCCCGACGTTGACACCGGTGACGATGACGCGCGAGTCACCGGGTATGACCTTGCGCACCGTGCCCGTCCGGCCGCGGTCCTTCCCTCTGGTCACCAGAACGGTGTCGTCCCGCCTGATCTTCCGCACGTCTACACCACCTCCGGCGCCAGCGACACGATCTTCATGAAGTTGCGCTCTCGCAGCTCGCGGGCCACGGGGCCGAAGATGCGGGTGCCGCGCGGGTTCTGCTCGTCGGAGAGGACGACCGCCGCGTTCTCGTCGAAACGGATGTAGGAGCCATCGCGGCGCCGCCACGGCTGCGCCACCCGCACCACCACCGCGCGCACGACTTCGCCCTTCTTGACGCCGCCCTGCGGCGCCGCTTGCTTGACGGAAGCGACGATGATGTCGCCTACGCTGCCGTACCGCCGCCTGGATCCCCCCAAGACCTGGATCACCATCAGTTGCTTGGCGCCGGAGTTGTCGGCGACTTTGACGCGAGAGTATTGCTGGATCATTCCGCCTTCTCCACCTCTCCCGGTTCCTGCGGCGCAGCGGCCACCTCGGTAGCCGGTTCATCCGCGGCCGCCTCTTCCGGCGCCGCCGCCTCCTGCGGGGCCTCCGCCACGGCCGCCTCTTCCGGCGGCTCTATCGCCGGCGGCTCAGATTCCACGGCCTCGGGCGCCTCTAGGAGCCCTTCCGCCTCCGTCGCCTCGACATCGGGAGGCGCCGCTACCTGTTCCGGCGCGGGCCCGGCCACTGCTACTTCCTCCGGCTCGTCAAGCGCCGGTACAGCAGGCTCGTCCACGGCTTCCGCGGCCGTCGCGACCGGCGCCGAGGTCTCTTCGACCGCCCCCTCGCGCTTGATCTCGCCCAGGAG
>JBGQEU010000013.1:0-11363 GCA_041496525.1 Dehalococcoidia bacterium | reverse complement strand
GCGCGACACCACGAACTCCGCCCGGCTAACCGGAAGCCCCAGCAGGAAGTCGATGGTCCGCTGCTCGATCTCCCGGCTGACGTTGCTGGCGGCGAAGATCCCGGCGTAGATGGCCAGGATCAGCGGCATCCAGGACATGAACTCCACGTGCAGCCACCCGTCCAGGGTGCTGATGTCCACCTCCCCCACCAGCTTGCGGATGGCCGGTGGGTAGCCTTCGTAGAGCCGCCGCAGGTCTTCCAGACTGCCTATCGAGTCGTAGACGGCCACCACATAAACCGCCATGGCCAGGATGCCCACCAGCCACCAGAGCAGGGCCACGCGGCTGCGCGAGAGCAGCTCCCAGGCCAGCGTCTTCACGGCGGCGCCTCGCGGTAGTAGTCCAGGAAGACCTCCTCCAGGGAGGGCTCCGTTATCGTCAGGTCGGCGATGGGATGGCGCCGCAGCCGCTCCAGCAAGGCGTTGACGTCTCCCTTCACCCGAAACGTGACGCGGCCCTCGTGCCGCCAGACGACCTGGATGTCGCCGAGCCCCTCCAGGTCCGGTGGCGCGCCGTCATAGGCCACGGTCACTTGCTTATACTTGCGCTCCCGCAGCTTCTCCACGCTGTCCAGCGCGATCAGCCGTCCCTCCCTGAGGATCGCCACGCGGTCGCAGATCTGCTCCGCCTCGGATAGGACGTGCGAGGAGAAGAAGACGGTCTTGCCACGCTTCCCCTCTTCGTCCAGGATGTCCAGCAGCGCCCGCTGGGCCAGCGGGTCAAGCCCGGACGTGGGCTCGTCCAGGATCAGCACCTCCGGATCGTGGGCGAGCGTCAGGACCAGCGCCACCTTCTGGCGCATGCCGCGGGAGCACTTCTTGATGGTCCGGTCCATCGGCGCCTGCAGCGCGGCGGCCGCCTGGGCCGCCCGCGGCGCCTCCTTCATGCCCCGCGTGCGCAGGACGAAGGCCAGCAGCTCTTCGCCCGTTCGCTGGCCGTAGAGGGCCACGTCTCCCGGCAGGTAGCCGACGCGGCGGCGGATCTCCACGCTCTGGCGGCCGGCGTCGTAGCCCAGTACCTGCGCCCGCCCGGACGTCGGCCGCAGGAAGCCCATCAGCACCCGGATAGCGGTGGTCTTGCCCGAGCCATTGGGGCCGAGGAAGCCCAGGACTTCGCCCCGTCGAGCCGACAGCATCAGCTCTTCAACGCCGCGGTGCGGGCCGTAATACTTGGTCAGCCGCTCCAGCTCCAGCGGGCTGACTTCAGCGGCCATCTTCGCTCGCTGCCTCAGGAGCCCCTGGCGACGATGTCCCGCGTGAGCTGGACCTGGCCGAGGTGTATCGACGCGTGCTCCAGCACGTGGACCAGCGCCTCCCGCACGGAGATCTCGTGCGGCTCTCCCTCTCCCCACAACTCCGGCGACGGCGTCAGACGAACGTCCAGCCGAGCGGGAGCCAGCACCGCCAGCGCCGCCTCGACCTCGCCGGAGAGCTGGCACGCCGCCTGGCCGAGCTCAGCGTAGGTGCCGCGGGACGCGAACTCCGCGGGTCGGTCCCGGCCCAGCGGCTGCCCGCAGGCGATGCCGAGCACCCAGGCCCGCGCATTGCCGAACACGTGCGTCGCGATGACGTAGGCGCTGTTAGCACCGGAAATCAGGGGCCGCCGGTTCAGCTGCTCGTCGCTCACGCCGCCCAGCGCCGCATGTATGCCGCCGATGTGCTCGCGGATATGGCGGCTGTACGTCTCTATCTCCGCGTTCACGCCTCTAACCTCCCACGACAGCGGACATGCTGAAAGACTCCCGCGCCAACCGCTCCGCTTGGGCGAACGCCCCATGGCCGGCGTCGATCCAGTGTATCCGAGGATCGCCGGCCTTGAACCACGAGTTCTGGTGCCGGGCCAGGCGGTGCGTGCCGGTCTTGATGGGCGAGACGGCGTCCGGGAGATCCCTCTCCCCGGCGATGTGCTCACACATCTCCCGGTAGCCGATGCCGGACATCGACGGGAGCTCGCGCGAGTAGCCCGCGGCCAGCAGGCGGCGCACCTCGTCTTCCAGCCCGGCGGTGATCATGGCGTCGGCGCGCCGGTCAATGCGGGCGTACAGCTCGTCGCGGGGGAGCCGGAGGCCGATTACCAGCGATTCGAATTCCGGAGGGTCCTTCGTCCGCCAGTGGGAGAAGGGGCGCCCGGTCGCACGGCACACCTCCAGCGCTCGGATCACCCGGCGCACGTTGCGCGGGTCGATGTACGCCTCGGCCCCGGGGTCGATCTGCCGCAGTTCCGCCCAGAGCGATTCGGATGGCCGCTCTTCCAGCGCCCGCCGCAGGTCCTCCTGCGGTGGCACGCGCGGCACCCGCCAGCCCTCCAGCAGCGCCCAGACGTACTGGCCGGTGCCGCCTACTAGAAGCGGCTGCCGGCCGCGGGACCAGATGTCTTCCAGCGCCTCCCGGGCCAGCTCCAGCCAGCGGCCGAGGCTGAACGGCTCGTCCGGCTCCACAATGTCGATAAGATGATGCCGGACCGCGGCCTGCTCTGCGGGCGCCGGCTTAGCCGTGCCGACGTCCATGTGGCGGTAGACCTGTCGCGAGTCGGCGCCGATGATCTCGCCGCCGAGGCGCCGTGCCAGCTCGACGGCGACAGCCGTCTTGCCCGCCGCCGTCGGCCCGACGATGGCGATGAGTCTGCGCGTCCCGGTCATCGCTGCGCCCGCACCCGCGCGGTCTCCTTCACGATCGCCGAGAAGCTGTCCACTTTGAGGCTGGCGCCGCCGATCAGCCCGCCGTCGATGCCCTCCCGCGCCACGAACTCGCCGACGTTCTCCGGCGTGACGCTGCCACCGTACAGGATGCGTACGGTCTCCGCCCTGGCCGCGCCCAACAAGTCCGCCAGCTCGCTCCGGACAACCGCGATCGCCTGGGCGGCGTCGTCGGGGGTGGCCGCGTTGCCCGTGCCGATGGCCCACACCGGCTCGTAGGCGATGATGAAGCCGTCGGGGACGTCGACGCCATCGAGGCCGCTGCGCGTCTGCCGCACGAGCACGCCGGCGGTGCTACCCGCCTCGCGCTCCTGGAGCGTCTCGCCGGCGCACATGATGGGCTGCAGGCCGGCGGCCAGCGCCGCCTTCACCTTCTTGTTCACGGCCTCGTCCGTCTCCCCGAAGACGTGGCGCCGCTCCGAATGGCCGATGATGACGTAATCGGCCAGCTCTTCCAGCATGCGTGGCCCTATCTCGCCGGTTGCCGCCACGTCATCCTCCCAGTGCACGTCTTGCGCCCCCACCTTGATCGAGCTCATCGCCAGCGCCACCTCCACCGTGGCCAGGTAGATGAATGGAGGGCAGACGATCTTCTCCACCCCGTCTACGCCGTCGATGCGGTCGCGCAGGCCCGACGCCAGATGGAAGGCGGTGTCCAGCCGCATGTTGCACTTCCAGTTGCCGGCGACTACGGGCCTGCGAAACACCATCTCACGCCCCGTACTTCTTCAGGCGGCCGGCGTGGGCCAACGCCAGCGGCAGCACCTCCTTGGCCGGGAAGGTGCCGAGGCCGCCCTTCAGCAGCCCCACCTCGTTGAATGCATCGCACTCGTCGAAACGCACCCAGCGGGAGCGCAGCATGAAGGGCACCGGGTGCCACGAGTGGGCGCCCATAATTGAGGGCGTCGAGTGGTCGCCGGCGATTATCAGCACATCCGGCTCCAGTTCCACCAGCGAGTTGATGTGGGCGTCCACCTCTTCCAGCTTCTCCATCTTACGGTCGAACTCGCCGTCCTCGCCGGCTGTATCCGTGTACTTGAAGTGGACGAAGAAGAAATCGAACCGGCCCCAGTTCTCGCGCACGGTGGCGATGCTGTCTTCCAGGCCCGGCCCGGCCGGCAGCGTCTCCATCCCCACCAGCCGGGCCAAGCCCCGGTACATGGGATAGTGGGCGATTGCGGCCGGGCGCAGCTTGAACACCTCGGCCATGGACGGCCAGTCCGGCCGCTTGGAGAACCCGCGCAGCAGCAGCATGTTGGCCGGCGATTGATCCGCGAGCACGCTCTTCGCCTCCTCGACGAAGCGGGCCACCAGCGCCGCCGTCCGCTCGCCGTCGGGCGCGGTCGCCGCCGGCGGCAGCGGCAGCGCCCCCTCGCTCTGCGGGTCCGTGTCCGCTACGGCGTCGGAGAGCCCGTCGCCCCGCAGCACGAGCACGCACCGGTGTTCCCGCACCGACTCCACGAAGAGCTGCACGCCGTCCAGGCGTATCTTGCCCAGCGCCGCCGTCAGCTCCGTGCAGCGCTCGGTGCTGATGCGGCCGGCCCGGCGGTCCGTGATCCGGCCGGAGGCGTCGACAGTGCAGAAGTTGCCGCGGGCCGCCACGTCGTCCGGCCGCAGGTCAAAGTCGATGCCGACGGCCTCCAGCACACCGCGGCCGATGTTGTACACGAGCGGGTCATAGCCGAAGAGGGCCAGGTGTCCCGGCCCGCTGCCGGGGGTAACGCCGAGCGCGACGGGTATGGTGAACCCGCAGGCGCTCTCCTTCGCCATGCGGTCCAGGTGAGGCGTCCAGGCGGCTTCCAACTCCGTGCGGCCCGTATCGGGGTTCGGCAACCCGCCCAGCCCATCCATTACGAAGAGCACGATCTTGGTTCCGTTTGCGACCGTCAGCCGGCGGGCCAGTTCGAGGTCCATACCGTGAACGATTATGCGTTATAGCGGTGGATTCGGCTACCGTCCCCATAGCCTCGCCCCTATACGGCGCGCGCCTGGTGCCCCTAAGCTGAGTTCCCGCTAAGATGACGGTAACCCCCGGTGACACCCGAAAGCGCATGGAGAACCCCGACGCGGCCGCCGCCGCAGACCGCCCGGCCTTGACCGCGCGCCTCCTCCGGGGCGACACCTTCGCATCGCTGGGGCTGCCTCAGTTCCGCTTCTTGCTGGCCGGCACGGCCCTGTCCCAGATCGCTACCTGGATGGAGGAAGTGGCCCGGGGATGGCTCGTCCTTCAGCTCACCGGCTCGCCGTTCCAACTCGGTCTGCTGGGGTTCATCCGGGGGATCAGCCAGCTCCTGGTCTCTCCCTTCGCCGGCGTCCTGGCCGACCGCCTGGACCGCCGCCAGCTGGCCGTGGTCACCCAGCTGGTTCCGGCCGTGCTCGCCCTGATCATCGCCGGCCTCGTTTCGACCGGCCAGGTGGCGATGTGGCACCTCTACATACTGGTCGCCATGGGCGGCGTCACAGGGGCGGTCAACGTGCCCACCCGCCAGGTCCTGGTCTACGACGTCGTCGGCAGCGAGTACATGACCAACGCCATCGCCCTGAACTCCGTGACCGCCAACCTGTCGCGCATCGTGGCGCCGGCGGTAGGCGGGGTGATTATCGGCTCCGTCGGCATCAGCGCTTCCTACTACGCGCAGACCATCTTTTTCGTGCTGGCCACCTTTGCTACATTCCTGCTGCGCCCCATCACCCACGTCGAACCCATACGGGCGCCGGTCTGGGAGAGCATTCAGGAGGGCGTCCGCTACGTGCGGGGCGATCCGACGATGCTGCGGCTGGTACTGCTGAACGCCATCCCCAACCTGCTCATCTACCCCTACGTGGCGATGATGCCGCTGTTCGCCAAGGACGTCCTGGGGGTTGGCTCTTCCGGGTACGGAGTGTTGCTTACTGGCGTCGGGTTCGGCTCGATCCCGGGCGGCCTCATCGTGGCCGGGATGACGCGGTCGCGCTGGAAGGGCCGGACGATGGGTGTAGCCGCGCTCCTCTACATGGGGATGGTCGCCCTCTTCGCGCTCTCCACGGTGTTCCTGCTCTCGTTTGCCATCCTCATCGTCGCCGGCGTCGGCTGGTCGATGATGGTCACCCTGAACCAGACGCTCCTCCAGATCCACGTCGAGGACGCCTTCCGCGGCCGCGTGCTGGCGCTGTACTCGATGGCCGGCGGCTTCACGCCGTTCGGGAACCTGGCGATGGGCGCATCGGCGGACGCTTTCGGCGTGCAGGCCGCCGTCGTGGCCTTCGCCCTGGCCGGTTTCACGCTGGCCGCCGTGCTGGGCATCGGGTCGGCGCGTGTGCGGCGGCTGTGAATGGGCCACACATGTACACAGATGGTTCGCGGCAGGGCGAGGCAGGTTTCGACAGGCTCCTTGCTGAGGCGGGCAGGCAGCGTCAGCGGTTCACGGATGCCGTTCGGCCTGAGCTTGCCGAAGCCCTTCGTGTAGCCCGCCGGTGACGAACTCCTCTCGCCTTTCCAGGCCGGTCGCCCTTTGACCTAGGCGTCCAGCAGCGCCGCCACGCCCGGCAGCTCCTTGCCCTCCAAGAACTCCAGCGAGGCGCCGCCGCCCGTGCTGACGTGCGAGAAGCGGTCCCGCAGGCCGATCTGCTCGATCACAGCCGCTGTCTCGCCGCCGCCGATGATGGTCGTCGCGCCTTCCAGGTTGGCGATGACGGCGGCCAGGCGGTGCGAGCCGTGGGAGAAGGGCGCCATCTCGGTCACGCCCATGGGGCCGTTCCAGACCACCGTCTTGCAGCCTCGCAGCGCCCGCGCGAACACGTCGATCGTCGTCTCGCCCACGTCCATGATCCGCCAGCCCGGCGGCACGTCCTTGACCGACACCCGCCGCGAGGGCGAGTCAGCGGCAAACCGCTCCGCCACGATGACATCCGTCGGCAGCAGCAGCCGCACGCCCTTCTCCTCCGCCCGGCTCATGGCCCGTCGCGCCTCCTCGATGTAACCGTCCTCCACGAGCGATTCACCCACGCTAAAGCCCTCGGCCTTGAGGAAGGTGTTGGCCATGCCGCCGCCGATGAGCAGCTTATCGATCTTGTCGAGGAGGTGCTGCAGCACACCTATTTTAGTGCTGACCTTAGCTCCTCCGATCACGGCGGCGTACGGGTGCTCCGGGTCGATAGCCGCCCGGCTCAGGTAGTCGATCTCCTTCTCCATCAGGAACCCGGCCACGGCCGGCAGATATGCGGCGACGCCGACCGTCGAGGCATGTGCCCGGTGCGCTGTGCCAAAGGCGTCGTTTGCGTACACCTCGGCCAGGCTGGCCAACGCCTTCGCGAACTCGATATCGTTGGCCTCTTCTTCTGCATGGAAGCGCAGGTTCTCCAGCATCAGCACATCGCCTGCGGCCAGTGCGTACGCGAGCCGCTGCACCTCCGCGCCGACGCAGTCATCGGCCATCATCACCGGGTGCACCAGCAGCTCCGCCAACCGCTCGGCGACGGGCCACAGGCTGAGCTTCGGATCACGTCCCTCGGGCCGGCCCAGGTGCGAGGCCAGGATGACTTTCGCTCCCTGCTGCCGCAGGTACTCGATGGTCGGCAGCGTCGCCCGGATGCGGGAATCGTCCAGGATGGCGGACGTATCTTTGTCCAGAGGCACATTGAAGTCGGCGCGCACCAACACCCGCTTGCCGCGCACGTCGATGTCGCGGACGGTCTTCTTCCGCATCCTCGCTCCGGTCGGGCCGCCCATTACGGGGCAGCCGTCAGCACGTCCGCCAGCCCGATGATCCCGTCGATCGAGTTATAGGGGTTCAAGTCGTTGCCATCTCCGTCGATGCGGGCGAACGCCTCGATCTGGACTGCCGTGTCCCCCAGCGTCAGATCCAGCCGGGTGTAGAGAGGCGCATTAGTCCTGGGGCAGACCGACCCTTTTGGACATGGGAGAGCGCTCGGTGTCAAGACGCTAACGAACAGGGGCGCCGGCTGGCCATGCGCCGTCACCTGCCGCTTCTGTTCCGGCAGATCCCCGGCGAAGTCCTGTATCACCGGCGGCCCGAACGATGCCTTGTCGGCCTTCGCCAGCTTGATCACCACCGTTTCGTCCGAGACGCCATTGGCGGCTGGCCCGGCCACAACTTGCAAGGCATAGTGGATGGACGCCTCGCTCGTCGCCGGATCCGCGATCACCGCCCCGGTCTCGCTGCTGAAGCGCAGGTTGGCGGCGCTGCCTTTGAACTCCTTCCCCAGCCAGAACGGCGTCAGCCCCAGGTCCCGCGCCTTCTGCAGGCTCCGCTCCACCGTCACCACCTCGTCTTCGACGACTTTCCGGGAGAAGAAGTCAGCCGGCAGGCTGTCGGGGGCGACCATCTCCGACAGCGTGAACTTCACACGTTTCGACCCCTGGCCTCCGAGGGCGGACGGTGTGTCCGTCGGTTGGCCGGGCGGGGACTCCTGGCGCCGCTCGAAGGCTACCGGGAGATAAGAATCGGGGTCCAGCTCCACCCGGCCCACGAGGACGCGCCCCGTCGGCTGGTTGTTCGTGAAGATGGGCGATCGCACTTCCAGGGCCAGCACCTCCCTGCCGTCGCTCATCGTCTTGCCGATGACCCGTACGTCCTGCCCGTAGGCCAGTGCGCCCAGCGGCTCCAGCCAGGCCGCCATCGGGTCGTTGATGCGCGGTACGGCCGAACCGGTCGGCTTCGTATCCTCCGTGGTCACCTGGTTTTGGGTCCGATCATATGAGATCATGGTCCAGCCGTCGCCCACGCTCGTCAACACCCCGTCGGAGGTCGCCTCACCCCGCCGGTATCGCTGATTCGCTGCGTCGATCCAGACGTCGCTGCCGTCGTCGCCCCGCACGTGGTAAACCTTCCCCGCCTGGTTGACAGCCTGGTACGCCTTCTGCGCTATCTGGTCCGGCGTCTCATCGTTGCCGCCCCCGCCACACGCGAGGCCCACCGCAACGAGAAATGCGACGCCGATCCCCACGGCAACAAACCTCACGTGACTTCCTTTCCCAGCGCCCGCGACAGCTCTTCTCTGCTCACAGCGCCGTCGCGCACAACCCTCGGTGGGCCATTTGTTATGTCAATCACTGTCGACTCCTGTCCCCTCCTCGACGTCCCACCGTCGATCACCAACGCCACCATATCGCCCAACTGGAATGCCACCTCCGCCGCCGAAACCGGCGCCCGCGCGCCGGCCCGGTTGGCGCTCGTGCCCGTGATTTGCTCGTCCAGAGAGCGGATGATGTGGCGAACCAGCTCGTGGTCCGGCACCCGCAGCGCCACGCTGTCCCGCCCGGCCAGCGCCAGGCTGCGGAACCCGGCCGCCTTCCGCATCACGATCGTCAGCGGGCCGGGCCAGAAGCGCGCCATCAGCGTGTGCGCCACCGGGGTAACGTCGGCAATCCACGAGGCGGCGGCGGCGTCCGCGATGAGCAGCGGCACCGGCTTATCCCGTGACCGGCCCTTTACGGCGTACAGGGTGCGCATCGCCGCCTCGTTTACGGCCACGGCGGCGATGCCGTAGACCGTGTCCGTGGGGATGCAGACGAGCTGCCCTTCGGCGAGCAGGCGCACTGCTTCGTCGATGCAGCCGGGCTCTTGGGCGGAGATGATTCTGGCCACCGGGAAGAGCTTACCAGAGCGGCTCTCATGGGGATAACGCCACCACACCCTGAAAGGCGTGGTATGACCCATCCGAGACCATCCCGATGCCGCATCCTTCAGGCGGCGGTCGCCAGTTCGCACTGGCAACTGCTAAGCCGCGTATGCCTTTGCCCCTCCGCCGTTGACCCGCCACGAGGCGGGCTGATAAAATTCCGTCATGGACGCCCCTGTTGATCGCGTGAGCGACACCGACACCGCCCCCGAAGCTGGCCCCGAGCCTACCCACCGCGTGCCGACCTCCGACGACGTGGAGGTGTCCGCCTACCTGGAGATCGCCCGCGAGCGCGAGGGCGCCGAGCCCCGCGAACCCGCACCGCAGGCCCCGGCGCAGCCGGAGACGGTCGTCGTGCTCGACTTCGGCTCGCAGTACAGCATGCTCATCGCCCGCCGCGTGCGCGAGTGCCATGTCTACTGCGAGATGCTCCCGCACGATGCCACCTGGGAGCAGGTCGAGTCCGCCTCAGGCGGCAACCCGCGCGGCTTCATCCTCTCCGGCGGCCCGGCCTCCGTCTACGACGAGGGCGCGCCGCTGGCCCCCGCCTACGTGTTCGAGTCCGGCCTGCCTGTGCTGGCCATCTGCTACGGCATGAACCTGCTGGCCCACCAGTTGGGCGGCCAGGTGGCGCCTTCGCCGACGCGCGAGTACGGCCACGCCGTCATCCACCAGGAGCCGGACGCCGCCATCTTCGAGGGGCTGCCCGCCTCCATGCCCGTCTGGATGTCCCACGGCGACCGCGTCGTCTCCATGCCGCCGGGCTTCCGCTCCATGGCCTATTCGGACAGCTCACCCATCGCCGCCATGGCCAACGACCGCGGCGTCATCGGCCTCCAGTTCCACCCGGAGGTCGTGCACACGCCCAACGGCAAGGCCATCCTGGAGAACTTCCTCTACCGCGTCTGCGGCTGCAGCGGCGACTGGACGCCAGGCAACTTCATCGCCGATTCCATTCTGCGCATCCGCCAGCAAGTAGGCGCAGGCCGCGTCATCTGCGCCCTCTCCGGCGGCGTCGACTCCGCCGTCACGGCGGCGCTCGTGCACCGGGCCGTCGGCGACCAGCTCGTCTGCATCTTCGTGAACAACGGCCTGCTGCGCCGCGAGGAGCCGGAACGCGTCCAGGACACCTTCCACCGTCACCTGAAGATGAACCTGGTCTACGTCGACGCCACGGACCGCTTCCTGGACAAGCTGAGCGGCGTCACCGACCCGGAGCAGAAGCGCATCATCGTGGGCGAGACGTTCATCCGCGTCTTCGAGCAGCAATCTGCCCGGCTATTCCCCGCTCAGGCTGAGGAGCCCGCCGCGGGCGTCTCGAAGCACATCGCCCAGGGGACGACCTACCCGGACGTCATCGAGTCGGCCGTGGGCCACAACGCCGCGGCCAAGATCAAGACGCACCACAACGTGGGCGGCCTGCCCAAGGAGATGACGTTCCAGCTCATCGAGCCGCTGCGCTACCTGTTCAAGGACGAGGTGCGGCAGGTCGGCCTGGCCCTGGGGTTGCCGGAGGAGATGGTGTTCCGGCAGCCGTTCCCCGGCCCGGGGCTGGCCATCCGCATCATCGGGGAGGTGACGCGCGAGAAGCTGGAGACCCTCCGCGCCTGCGACTGGATCGTGATGAGCGAGGTGAAGAGCGCGGCGATGTACCGGGAGCTGTGGCAGGCGTTCGCCATCCTGACGGACACGCGCTCCGTGGGCGTGATGGGCGACTACCGCACATACGGCTACGTGGTGGCGATCCGCGCCGTCACCGCCGAGGACGCGATGACGGCGGACTCGATGACGTCCGGGTAGGTGGTGCCCTGGGCGATGAAGTCGGTACGGCCCGCCTCAGGATGAGCGGGGGTGGTGGCTTCTTCGAAGACGCGGATGAAGGTCTCGCCGACGATGCGGCGCTTCTGCTCGGGGTCGGTGACGCCCTTGAGCTGCGTCAGGAAGCGCTCCGCCGCGTCGACGTGGACGAGCTGGATCTCCATGTGACGGCGGAAGGTATCGACGACG
>JBGQEU010000012.1:0-11801 GCA_041496525.1 Dehalococcoidia bacterium | reverse complement strand
TCCTTCCAGGGAAGGACGCCCCTAAGGGCCGCGCGGCCGTCCCGTACCGGTAGCGCGCGGGGAACATGGCCGGCGAGGCCGCCCGCTGGCTCTGGGCGACCAGGTGAAGGGGGATGTCTGCCAGGAAGCGCGAGGCCGGGTGGTGGCCGCTGAAGGCGCGCCGGAAGGCCCGCAACATGTACAGGTGGTGTTTGGCCCGGGTCATGCCCACGTAGCAGAGGCGCCGCTCCTCCTCCAGCTGCTCCGGGTTCCCGCTCTCCAGCGACCGCACGTGCGGCAGGATGCCCTCCTCCACACCGATGATGAATACGGCCGGGAACTCCAGCCCTTTGGCGGCGTGCAGCGTGATCAGCGTCACGCTGTCCGCGCGCTCCTCGTACTCGTCGATATCGGTGATCAGCGCCACGTCCTCCAGGAACGAGGGCAGGGCGTGCTCCGGCTTCAGCTGATCGTACTGGATGGTCACGGCGCGCAGCTCCTGCACGTTCTCCCAGCGCTCATCGCCGTCCTGGTCGGCCATGATGTGTGCCCTGTAGTCCGTGCGGTCGATAACGGCGTCCAGCAGGCCGGAGAGCGATGCCGTTCCTTCGGCTGCGCTCGGGACAGGCCCTTCGGCTGCGCTCAGGACAGGCCTTGTCATGCCGATCAGCTCGTTCAGGATGCCCAGGAAGCGCAGCAGGGCCCCCGCCGTGCGCTTCTGGAAGGGATGACCGGCGTCCGTTCGCCCTGAGCCTGTCGAAGCCTGTCCTGAGCCGGGCCGAAGGGGGCTTCGTCCCCCCGACGAGGAATCCGGGTAATCTGGTGAGTCGCGTTCCGTCTCGGCCACCAACTGCAGCGCGGCGTAGGGCGGGATGCGCCGCTCCCGCGACCAGCGGTTCAGCTCGGCCACGGTGCGGTCGCCGATGCCCCGGTGCGGCACGTTGATTACGCGCAGCAGGGCCATGGAATCGAACGGGTTCTGGACCAGGCGCAGGTAGGCCAGCAGGTCCTTCACCTCCCGCCGTTCGTAGAAGCGGGTGCCACCCACGAGGCGGTATGGGATGCTGCGCCGCACCAGCGCCTCTTCCATCGGCCGGGACTGGGCGTTCGTGCGGTACATCACGGCGATGTCGTGCAAAGACACCTTTTCTTCCTTTGTCAGGCGCCGGATCTCCTCGGCCACGAACGCCGCCTCGTCCTCCTCGTCGTACGCCTCGTGCACGACGACCGGGCCGCCGGCGCCGTTCTCCGTCCACAGGTTCTTCTCCTTGCGCTGCTTGTTCAGGGCGATGACGGAGTGCGCGGAGTCGAGGATCGTCTGCGTGGAGCGGTAGTTCTGGTCCAGGATGACCACCCGCGCGTCCGGGAAGTCGTGCTCGAAGTTGAGGATGTTGCGGATGTCGGCGGCGCGCCAGGTGTAGATAGACTGGTCCGGATCGCCGACGACGCAGATGTTGCGGTGTCGGGAGGCCCACTGCTTGGCCAGGATGTACTGTGCGATGTTCGTGTCCTGGAACTCGTCGATGTGGACGTGGGCGTAGCGGTCGGCGTACTTCTCCAGGACGTCCTCTCGCTCCTGGAAGAGGTGCACCGTCTTCAGGAGGATGTCGTCGAAATCCAGGGCCTCATTCTGTTCCAGGATGTCCTGGTAGCGCAGGAAGACCCGCGACGTCACCTCCTGGAAGTAGTCCGCGACCAGCGCCGCGAACTCCCGCGGCCCCTGCAACTCGCTTTTGGCGCGGGAGATAGCGGAAAGCACGGCGCGCGGGGCGATGCGCTTCGGGTCCAGGCCCAGGTCGTCCAGGGCGCGCTTGACGGCGGATATCTGGTCGGCGTCGTCGTAGATGCTGAAGGTGCGGGACACGCCGATCTGCTCGCCGTCGATGCGCAGGATGCGGGCGCAGACGGCGTGGAAGGTGCCGAGGGTTATGTCATGTCCGACGTCCGCCCCTACCAGCGTAAAGATACGGTCGCGCATCTCGCGGGCGGCCTTGTTTGTGAAGGTGACGGCCAGGATGCGCCACGGGCGGACGTGCTTCTCGCGGATGAGATAGGCGATGCGATGGGCGATTACGCGCGTCTTGCCGGAGCCCGGGCCGGCCAGGATCAGCAGCGGGCCCTCGGCGTATTCGACGGCTTCCCGCTGGCGGGGGTTTAGATGCTCGAGGATGGGAGACGAGGCGCTGGTCATGCCTCCTCGAATGATACAGGAAGCGGGGGGCTCGGATTAGAGCCGGGGGTCAGAACCCCACGCTGGGCAGCCAGACCCCGTCCGGCGCCTCGTACGGGCCCAGCGCCATCAGGTTCATCACCTTGATGTTGCGACAGCCGGCCGCCAGGAACCGGCGGTAGAGGCTGCCCTCCGTGAGCGGGCAGAAGCAGCGACGCATCGGCGGTGGCGTGCGGCGGGCAGCGTGCAGCACGAGCGCCAGCATGTCCTCCTCGGTCTCCGCCACGCCGTGACCCGCAAAGCCCAGGATGAAGTAGCCGGTGATGACGCCGGCGCGTTCGCGGACGAAAGGCTGAAACGGAGGGTTGAAGCGGTGGGCGGCCTCGTTGCGGCGGCTGACCCGGTAGATGCGGCGGGACAGGTCCTCCACGGCCGGCAGGTCGTCCGGCGTCGCCTCGCGCACGTTGGGGTCCTCCATCCCCACCGGCTCCATCATCGCCACCGGCGCCTTCGTATCGAAGCCCAGCGAGGCGTAGAGCGCCAGTGACATCATGTTGAAGGAGTCCTGCATCAGCCTGACGCGTGCGATCCCGTTCTCTCGCGCGTACTTGAGTACGTCCTCCATGATCGCCCGGCCGACGCCTTTGCCCTGCATGGCAGGATCGACAGACACCGGGCCTATGCTGCCGACGTCGTCATGCGTAATCAGGTAATTGGACCCGGCCGGCTTCCCGTCCACGGCGGCGGCTACCGAGTAGCAGTCCTCGTCGCGGACCAGGCTGCCGAGGATCATCTGGGCGAAACCGGGGCTGTCGAAGTCCGTAGGGAAGCCGTGGCGATCGGAGATCTCCTTAAACGCCCGGTAACAGATGCCACCAAGTTCTTCCACCTGTTCGGGCTTGACCGGGGCCAATTCCACCATCATCGAGGAGCGCTCCTTTCGGGACATCAACGGGCGAATACTGGCCGATTATAGCAGCGCGAAGGTACAGCGACGGCCGCGCGCGGTCAGGCCGGTGGCCGCAGCGGACAGGCAGCGCATTGTGGCAGAAGGTCACCGGCCGCGACGTGGCTCAATTCCAGGCCGGCCCGCTTCAACAGCTCGATCGCCGGCCACAGCGGCAGGCCGACGACGTTGCAGTAGCAGCCGCCATAGCTTTCCGCCGGGTGGAAGCGCTCGTCCTGGATGGCGTAGGCCCCCGCCTTGTCGAACGGGTCTCCGCGGGCGATGGACGCCTCGATCTCGTCGTCGCTGTACGCCCGCATCTGCACCTCCGTCACCGGGTGCCGGATCAGGGCGCTTCTTTGGCCCGCCGGCAGCACCACCACCGCCGTCACCACGCGGTGGGTGCGGGCGCGCAGCCGGCGCAGCATCTCCCGGGCCTCGCCGGCGTCTGCTGGCTTGCCCAAAATAACCCGCTCCAGCGCCACGACCGTGTCGGCGGCCAGGATCGGCGCCCGCGGGATGGCCAGCCTTGCCACTTCGGCCTTGCCGCGGGCGAGCCGAGCCGCGGCCCGCTCCGCATCGGCATCGCCAACCGTGTCCTCCGCGATTTCGACGGGGCGAACGTCGAACGGGATGCCAAGGCGGCACAGGAGTTCGCGGCGGCGCGGCGAGGCGGAGGCGAGGACGAGGCGCGGGCGCGCAGAACTCAGACCCGAGACCCTAGAACCCAGGCGACTCTCCCTCCTCGTTCTCGGTCCTGGGGCCCTGGTTCTGGAGCGGCGGTGCGAGGCGGAGCGACGCCACGCACTCGATGTGGAACGTCTGCGGGAACATGTCTACCGGCGTCACATCCGTCAGCTCGTAGCCGGCGTCCACGAGCAAGCGCAGGTCGCGCGCCAGCGTCGCCGGATCGCAGGACACATAGGCGATCTTGGCCGGCCGCAGACCGATAACCGTTTTGATGGCACGCGCGTCGCACCCCTGCCGCGGCGGGTCCAGGATCAGGGCGTCCGGCGTCCCGCCGATCTCCGGCAGCACGTCCTCCACCTTGCCGCGATGGTACTGCACGTCCGGCGACCCGGCGATGTTCACCATGGCGTCATCCACGGCCGCCGCCGACTCCTCTATGGCAATCACCTTCTTGACGAGCGGCGCCAGTATGACGGCAAACGTGCCGACCCCGGCATAGGCATCGACCAGCGTTTCCGCCGATGTCAGCTGCAGGCGCTCCCGCACCAGCTGGATCAGCCGCTCGGCCTGGGGGGTGTTGGTCTGGAAGAAGGATGCACCGGAGATGCGAAAGCGATGGCCCAGAAGCTCTTCGTAGTAGTACTTCTGACCCGACGGCAGGGACGGCTCGATGGCGCTTAGGTCCGGGTGTATCAGCACGTCCTCCGTTTTCACCCCCAGGCGGATGGCGACCTGGTGCAGGCCGCCGCCCCTGCCCTGCAGCCTGGCCAGCGCCTGGTTGATCCACGGATGCGCTATCAGGCAGCGGTCAATACGCAGGAAGCGGTGGCTTCCCCGCTGCACGAAGCCGATCTCGCCCCTCCGCATCGCCGTGAACCGCATGTGGTTCCGATATCCCCATGGGTTCTCAGCCCCCAGCGGCGGCGATACGGGCGGGTCGAGGAAGCGCCCGATGCGCCGTAGCTGCTCCCGCACGATGTGTCTCTTCAGCTGCAGCTGCCGCGGATAGGCGATGTGCTGCCACTGGCAGCCGCCGCAGCGGCCGAAGTATTCGCAGGGCGGGTCCACGCGGTCGTCGGACGGGGAAATCACCTGCACCACGCGGCCCAGGGCCACGCCGGCCCGCTCGCGGTCCACTTCGACGACTGCTTCTTCGCCGGCGATGCCGTAGTCCGCAAAGATGACGCGGTCCCCATCGTGGGCCAGGGCTCCGCCTTCAAAGGCCATGTCGGTGAACTTCACCGTCAGCCTCTGCGGCGGATCGACGCGGCGTTCGGTTCTACGTGAAGACATAAGGGGACCACTCGCTCTCCAGTTTATGGCCCTCGCGGGCAGAGGCCAAATCCGTGCCACGGGGGTTATATCAGGTGGTGAACAACCACGGAACGCGTGATACAATGTTCGAAAATCTGGTCAAATTGGCAGGGAGCAGCCACCAATGGAATATGCCATCCTCGGCGGTCTTGTGGGAGGCGTCTGGGCCCTCCTGCTGTGGCTCAGCATCATCGTCTGGGTCTACCGGGACATCCGTGAGCGTACACGGGACCTCGGCCTCCAGGTCCTGGCCGTCTTCGTGGTGATGATGTTCTTTCCCGGCTTCAACATCCCGGGCCTCGCTCTCTATCTGATGTTGCGTCCGGGGGAGACGCTGGAAGCAGCCTACGCCCGCTCCCTGGAGGAAGAGGCGCTGCTGCGGGAGATCGGCGACGAGGGCATCTGCCCCTCCTGCCGCCGCTTCGTGGAGCGCGGCTGGAAGACGTGCCCGTTTTGCCAGACACAACTGAAGGACGTCTGCCTGAAGTGCTCACAGCTCCTCAGCTTCAACTGGGTCGCTTGCCCCTACTGCGGCACCGAGCGCAAGCTTACCGCCGCTGAGCTGGCCACCGTAGCCCGCGCCCGCGCGGCCAGTGCCAGCGGGACAGCGGAACAGGTGCCGGCGACTGCCGCCGGCGGGCAAGCGCCGGGCGAAGAAGTGGCACAGCTCAAGCAGTAGTCGCGGACGCCACGGCCGGCCGGGCGTCCGTCAGCCGGCCAGCGCTGGAAAGTCCAGGTCGCGCAGCAGTTCGCCGATCCGCCGCATCTTGGCCTCGCCGCCGGCGAACGGCGTCACCCCATACAGCGCCTCGATGCTGCCCACTGTCTCCAGCGTGTCCAGCGTCGTGCGCAGCAGCGGTATCTCGTCCGCCTCCACTCGCTCCGCCACGTAGGACAGGATGGGAAGCCCTCCCGTGACTATCAGGCAGCCGGCGCCGGCGTTCAGCGCGGCCAGCTGGAGGTCGGGCTTATCGCTGCGCACGATGGCCGTGGGGGAGGCGTAGCGGGCGAAGTAGCCCTGGCCCGGATCCGCCGCTATGGACGCTATCAGCGGCCTCTCTATGGGCGTCAGGGAGTTCTCCTCCACGAAACGCGTCTCCGCATCCAGCGCCACAGCGATGTCGCTCAGCACCGGCGCCGCCAGTGTGCGGTCCTCTGGAATGATCGCCAGCAGCTTGAGGCCGGCCGATTTGCAGGCGGCCGCAATAGCGCCGGACCGCCGCTCAGGTACACGGTTGAGGACGAGGCCGGCAAAGGGCGCGCCGAGGGCTTGGCAGTACTGCGTCACCTCTGCCACAGGCGCCTCTGGCGTCGCGACCACGATCACGCGCGCCCCCTGGTGCTGGCCCAGGGCATCCGCCGCGTCGCCGGCGGGTGCCTCCACGATCAGCACATCTGCACTCTCGGCGTCACGGTCCCGCCCGGAGAAGCCCGCATAGAAGCCGGAGTCGGCGGCCGCGTTGTCGCCACCGGCAAGGCGCGTCAAGGCGAAGCTCTTGCCTTCTGCCCGCATCTTTTGCGCCAGCCCGGCTGCCAGCGTGGTCTTACCGGCGAGCGGCTGCGGCGATACAAGGAGCAGGGCGGGCATGACTTGGTGAATCATAGCACAAGCGCCCTACTCGACGCGGGCGGACAATGGGATCTCCGGCTGGCGGGGGCTGCGCAGAATGTACCAGGCGAAGACAGCCATGGCCAGGATGCCGAATAGGCCGCCCGCCGTCATCGTCCAGAACCCCTCGTCCAAGCGCGTCTCGTTGGCCAGGAGCGACCCGGCGCCACGGGCGGCTGTCGCCCCCTGCATCAGCACCAGGAGCGAGTTCGCCACCAGGCGCGAGGACTGTTCCTGCATCCGGCGCATGGCTAAGCGCGGCAGAACGAGGAGTGCCATGCCCAGGATGATAGTCGTCACAAACCCCAGCGCCAGGAAGTGGCGGGCCGCATCCGCCTCGTAGTGCGCGGGCAGGCGCCCGTCCCAGAGGGCGCGCAGGCCGAAGAAGACCTGTATGGCCGCCGCGACGAGCAGCCAGGCGTAAGCCGAGCGGACGAACGCCATGCTGCGGCGGGCCGACTCTCGCAAGCGGTGCGGCGTGCCCTCGAAGACGCGCAGGGTGAACAGAATCACCAGGAAGGCCCCGCCGACTGCAGCGAACGAGGCGGCTTCCAATACCCGCTCGGTCGTGGAGATCTCATAAGAACGCCAGAGAACGGCGGCCGCGAAGCCGCCGATGCCCACGTTTGCGACGGCCCAGGCAGCCATCGCCGCGTGCGGCTGCGCCCGCCGCCGGCCGAAGAAGATGGGAAAGGTGCGCAGCGATACCGCGAACACGAACATAGAGACGAAGCCGTACAGCATCACGAACGTGACAGCCGTCGAGCGGGTCACAGAGACAGCCGCTTCCGAGTTAGCGGCGGCATCGACGACCAGCGCCAGGTTGATCAGCAGCGCCACCGCCAGCCACAGAGCGCCGGCGGCGAAGAACTCCGAGTAATGGAACTCGTCCGGGCGCCCGTGGCGGACGCAATGCAGTATGACCCAGGCGAAGACGAGCGCCGCCGCGGCCTCCAGAACGCCGGAGGTGGCAAAGAGGACGCCCATCGGCGGCTCGTCGGCCCAGGGCTGGGAGACCGCCCGCAGCACGAGGCCGCCGGCCAACAACGCAAACGTCAGCGGCACGAGCAACGCCGGTCGCACCTTGACGGCGGTAAAGCGGGGGACCAGCCGGTAGCCCATGCCGACGACGAAGAGGCCGAACCAGCCGGCCAGCTGTAAGTGGCCGTGCAACTGCGTTACGGCCGTCAGGCGGCCATCCAGGGTGCCGCCCTGAGCCGCGGCATGCGCCACCGTAAACCCGAGCGGAAACCCTAAGACCAGCGCGAAAAAGACCGCTCCGAAGGCGAACGGGATATACTGCCGCTCTTCCTCCCGAAAGACCGACAGCAGCCGCACCCTAGAGCGCCTGTTCCAGCGACATGCACTCCCGGTTCTGGGCCTGCGCCACCGGCTCCGATACCAAATGCCCGTTGATGGTGCTCGCTCCGGAACCCAGCGCGCTGTCCGTCCGCAAAGCATCGAGCCCGTCCTCGGCCAGCTTCATCACGTACGGCAGAGTAGCGGCGGTCAGCGCCTCGGTGGACGTGCGCGGAACCGCGCCCGGCATGTTCGGCACGCAGTAGTGGATGACCCCTTCCTCCACATAGATCGGATCGGCGTGGCTGGTCGGCCGTGAGGTGACGGTGACGCCTCCCTGGTCGATACAGACGTCCACGATGACCGCGCCCTCGCCCATCGACCGCACCATCTCGCGGCTGACGAGCTTGGGCGCGATGCCTCCCGGCACGAGGACGGCGCCGATCAGGATGTCCGTTCCCTCCAGCTCCTCGGCCAGCACCGCCGGACTGCTGACGCGAGTGGCGATGCGGTCCCGGAGCTGCGCTTCCAGTGCAGACAACCGCTGCAGGTCCTTCGAGCTGACCGTGACGCGGGCGCCCAGCGCGGCCAGCACGCGCGTCGCCGCCGTGCCGACGTTGCCGCTGCCGATGACCAGGGCCCGCGCCGGGGCTACGCCGGCGATCCCGCCCAGGAGCTTCCCGCGGCCCGGTCCGGGCTTCTTCAGGTACTGCGCGGCGATCTCGCCGGCCATCCTCCCCGCCACCTGGCTCATCGGTATCAGCAGCGGCAGGGAGCCGTCCGGGCGGCGCACCGTCTCGTAGGCGATGGAGTTAGTGCCGGACTCCAGCAGCGCCTGGGTGAGCGCGGGAAGCGGCGCCAGGTGCAGGTAGGTGAACAGAAGCAGACCGCGGCGCAGCAGCGCGAACTCCGGCGCCTGCGGCTCCTTCACCTTCACCAGGAGGTCGACGGAACCCGCCACCGCCTGCGGGCCGTCGCAAAGCTTCGCACCCGCGGCGGCGTATTGTTCGTCGCTGAAGCCGGAGCCGATTCCCGCCCCGCCCTCCACGCACACCTCGTGCCCCGCCTGCGTCAGCGCGTAGACGCCGGAGGGCGTCAGGCCAACGCGATACTCTTCGATCTTGGTCTCCTTGATCGTGCCAACCTTCATCGCAACCTCCAGAGGGGCGACTGCGCCGCCGTGCTTCCCAGCCCATTGAACAGGAGCGCCGGAGGTTCCGCAAGCGAGCGGTCCGGCGCGGCCGTACTCTGCCCTTTTCTTGCGCAGTGAATCGGGGCTACCTAGAATGGAACTTTGGCGCCGGGGTAGCTCAGTGGTAGAGCACGCGGCTGAAAACCGCGGTGTCGGCAGTTCGACTCTGCCCTCCGGCACCATCCATCTGTCGAGACACGAGACTCCTAACACAAGACACGGAACTCGTGACACGACTCTTGCTGAGATGACATCCTCGCATCCCCGGCGCTGTTACGTACGGAAACGAAGGGAGCAAGCGAATGCCCGGGCCACTGGAAGGCATCAAGGTAGTGGAGGTGGGACTCTGGGTGGCGGCCCCCTCGGCGGCGGTCATCCTCGCCGACTGGGGCGCGGAAGTGATCAAGATCGAGCCGCCCAACGGCGACCCGTTCCGCGGCCTCTTCGCGTCTGTCTTAGGCGCTCCCGGCCCGATGAACCCCCCGTTCGAGCTCGATAACCGCGGCAAGCGCAGCGTTGTCCTCGATCTGGAAAAGCCGGAGGCGCGCGAGATCGCCCTGCGGCTGATCGGCGACGCCGACGTCTTCGTCACAAACATGCGGCCGCGCGCACTGAAGGAGTTCGGCCTCGGCTACGATGACCTGGGCGAGCGCTTCCCGCGTCTCGTCTACGGCCAGGTCACCGGCTACGGCCCCGACGGCGACGCCCAGGACGTGGCGGCTTACGACATCGGCGCCTTCTGGTCGCAGTCCGGCGTGGCCGCCGCCCTCACCGCTCCCGGCGGCGCCATCCCCCAGCAGCGCGGCGGCATGGGCGACCACATGACCGGCCAGATGACCGCCGGCGCCATCTGCGCCGCCCTCCTCGCCCGCGGGCGCACCGGCAGGGGCCAGCGCGTCTCCGTGCCGCTGGTGCGCGTCGGCGTCTACATGATCGGCTGGGATATGATGCTCGCCATGCGCCTGGGCGTGCCCATCCTGACCTACGACCGCCACCACGCCGTCAACCCGATCATCGATTGCTACAAGGCCGGGGACGGCCGTTGGTTCTGGCTGCTCCTGCTGCAGGCCGATCGCCACTGGGGCGACCTCTGCCGCGCTGTCGGGCGCGAGGACCTGATGAGCGACGAGCGCTTCCGGAACATCGAGACGCGACGCATTAACGCCCCGACCCTCGTGGAAGCGCTCGATGCGGTCTTCGCCGGCAAGACGATGGCGGAGTGGGCGGAGGCGTTCAAGGCGCACAACGTCTGGTGGGCGCCCGTGAACCAGGTGCAGGAGGCGGCGAACGACCCCGTCGTGCAGGCCGCCGGCGCCTTCGTCGACGTGCCCGGCCCGGACGGCCCCGTGCGAATGGTCGCCACGCCGGCCGACTTCTCGGGTACGCCCTGGCAGCCGCAGGGGTTGCCGCCGGAGTTGGGACAGCACACCGAGGAGGTGCTGTTGGAGCTCGGCTACGACTGGGACCAGATAGTCCCGCTCAAGGAGCGGGGGGTGATCCCGTAGGGGGCGGGCCCGGCGCCGGGGGCGCCCTTCGACAGGCTCCCTCCAGAGGCGGGCAGGCAGGGCGAGCGGAGGGGCAGCGCCCTACTCGTAGCGGAGGGCTTCGGCCGTGGGGATGCTGGCCGCCTGCTGTGACGGGATCCACGTCATGAGCAGCGATGCCACGAACGTGAAGACGCCGATAGCGGCGATCTGCACCCAGGGCACGAAGTAGCTGCTGCTGTCGCCGGGAAACTCCTTGCTGGTCACCAGGAAGTAGGACAGCCATATGCCCAGGCCGATGCCGGCGAAGAGGCCCAGCAGCGTCACAAACGAAGACTCGATCATGAAGCTGAGCGCCACCATGCTCCGCTTGTAGCCGATGGCCCGCAGCATGCCGATCTGCTGCCGCCGCTCGACGACTGTGCGGAAGGCGATCACCCCCACAGCGGCGATCCCGACGAATAGCCCCAGACCCATAAAAGCTTGCATCAAGTACAGGAAATTCCGCGAGAGCGCCTGGTTCTTGTCCGCGATCTCCTTCAGAGACTTCGCCTGCGCCCCGGCCGTCAGTAGCGAGGACTCGATCTCCCTGGCCGCCGCCTTCGACTCGCCGGGGTCCGCCAGCGCCACGTAGTGCACCGAGAACTCCGGCTCGCCGAACACCTCGCGGAACGTGCGGTCGCCGATGAAGACGCCCTGGAAGTTGCTGCTGGACCCGAAGGCGATAATGCCGATGACGGTCAACTGCCTGGACCGGCCGGAGACGGGGTCGCGCACCTCCAGCGGCACCGGATCGAAGACGTTATCCTTGATCTGCACGCCGGCCAGCGAGAACTCCTGGGGGCCGAAGCCGGACCGCACGGCGAAGTCATCGATCAGCGCCACGTCCGGCTGCGTCTTCAGCGCGTCCCAGACCGCGCTGTCGCTCGCCATCCCGCGGGCGCGGGCCTGCAGCGGAATCGATCCACCGTCGACGAAGGCATCGTCCACGCCCTTCACCAGGTAGTTCTGGAACTTGGCGTCCTCGCGGCTGCGCACCTCCACGGCGTTGAAACCACCCTCCATCTCGATACGGCCCACGGCCAGGAAGCGGTCGGGAAGAGATGAGCCGGCCGCGC